>CAJOFW010000256.1 GCA_905234005.1 uncultured Oscillospiraceae bacterium | reverse complement strand
GCCGTCAGCTCGATCTGCGCCTCCGAGCCGCGCCCCACCTCGGGCACGATCATCGGCGGGTGGGGAACCATGTAAGCTGCGATGACGGGCATGTGAAAATCCTCCCGGTGTTTTCGTGGATCGTGTCTGCTGCCTGCGCGGCATTTTTCGATCTGGTTTTCCGATTTCATATTACACCATGTATGCCGTTCGATTCAAGTTCTTTTGTGCGAGGGGACGGACAGGGGAAATATGGATGACAGCGCGCGCCGTGGGAAAGCCTGTACCGAGGGAAACGCCGCGGACGGGAACAAACAGCGCAATTTCGGTGCAAATTGCACAACACGTTTCGTTATTGTTCGCACAAATTCTATTGCGAATAACCGTCTGCTGTGGTATAATAAGGTAATAATGTAAGGCATACGCAATTTCGGCAATGCATGCCATAATCCGCACACGCTGTTAACTTATCTTGTCATGCGGTCGTTCCGTCCGGCCTGCCGCGTTATTGTCAGCGG
This sequence comes from uncultured Oscillospiraceae bacterium, assembly GCA_905234005.1. Classification (GTDB taxonomy): domain Bacteria; phylum Bacillota; class Clostridia; order Oscillospirales; family Oscillospiraceae; genus CAJOIG01. The sequence continues at coordinate 2,240 of CAJOFW010000256.1, read as the reverse complement.
CGGGCTGCTGACGATCCGTATCGGTGGAGTCACTGGGTCATATGATTATCTATGCAAGCCAATCCTTTCTCATCTTCTGCATCGTTGTCGCGGCGGTATTCGGCGCGGCGATGGGGTCGTTTTTGAACTGCGCCGCGTGGCGCATTGCGCACGGCGAGGGATTCCTGAAGGGACGCAGTCGCTGCCCGGGCTGCGGCCGTGAGCTTGGCCCGGCGGAGCTTGTGCCCGTGCTGAGCTGGCTTATGCTTCGGGGTCGCTGCCGTGGGTGCGGCGAGAAAATCTCCGTCCGCTACCCCCTGACGGAGCTGTTTTTCGCGCTCGTGACGGCGCTGTGTCTGTACCGGTTCGGGCTTACCGTCCTGTGTCTGCGGAACTACGTCTTCCTGTGCTGTCTTTTCTGCCTGTCGCTTGTCGACCTCGACACCATGACGATTCCGGACGGCGTCCACATCATCTCCGCCGCCGCGTGGGTCGCCGCGCTGCCGTTCACGTTCGTCTCCTGGGCGGATACCGGGCTGCACGTCCTCGCGGGGGTCGTGTTCGGCGGCGGGCTGCTGCTCGTATCGCTCGTGCTCGATAAGGTGCTCGGGCGCGAGAGTCTGGGCGGCGGCGATATCAAGCTCGTCGCCGTGACGGGACTGTATCTCGGCATGGCCGGCTCTCTGTTTTCGATGATGCTCGCCTGCATCGTGGGGCTTGCGTTCTATCTCCTCCTGCGCCGGCGGGGCGGGGAGGGGCAGGCGTTCCCCTTCGGGCCGTCGCTCGCGCTCGCGGCGGGGATCATGCTTCTGTTCGGCGAACCGCTGGTGCGCTGGTACACGGGGCTTTTGGCGTAAGACGCACCGCTTGTATCATTCAAGGTTAGGAGTATACAATGGCAAAGACAATACTTGGTATTGACATCGGATACGACAATCTGAAGCTCGCGCTCGTGAGCCGCAGCCGTGTGAGAAAGGCCGTTACGATCGATATGCCGAAGAATCTCATGCAGGACGGACTCATCGTCTCCGACGAGTCGATGGGCGAGCTTATACGCGCCGCGATGAAGGAAAACGGTATCCATGCCCGCAACGCGGCTCTGGTGCTGCCGAACGAGCTGGCGTTCGTGAAGAACGTCACGATCCCGCGTATGAGCGCCGATCAGATCGCGGTCAACCTGCCGTACGAGTTCCGTGACTATATCGCCGACGAGACCCGCAACTACCTCTTTGACTACGCCGTCCTCACGGAGGACGAGGATTCCGAAAAAAACAGGAAAATGGAAAAGAAGAGAGCGAAGGCCGAGGCGAAGGAAAGGGCGAAGAAGCTCAAAAAGAGAAAGCTCGGCGAGCCTTTGCCGGAGCCGGAGCCGGAACCGGAGCCGGAGCCGGAACCGGCGGCGGAGAACGGGGAGGAGGAGCCCGATACGATCGAGCTGATGGCCGTCGGCACCGCCCGTTCGACGATCGACCACACGCGGGCTATCCTGCGCAAGGCCGGACTCAAGCTCCGCATGGCCGCGCCGGCCGTATGCTCCTATATCCCGCTGATCCGCCGCCAGGAGGCGGCGGCCGGAGAGCCGGGAGCGGAATACTGCATTCTGGACATCGGCTATCAGGCCATTCGCATGTACATCTTCAAGGGCGACCGCCACATCGTCACGCGTGTGCTGGAGGTCGGCATGTCCCGGCTTGACGAGGTTTTGGAGGACGTGTACAGCGTCGACATCCACCTCGCCCACACGTACCTCGTCACGAACTACGAAAACTGTCAGTGGAGAGACGAGTGCGTCAACACCTACGGCAGCATCGCCGTGGAGCTGATGCGGGCTTTGAACTTCTATCACTTCAGCAACCCCGGCAGTACGCTGACCGACGTATGGCTGTGCGGCGGCGGCGCCGCGATCGAGCCGCTCTGTGAGGCGATCGCCGAGGCGCTCGACATGAATCTCTACCGTGCGCAGGATTTCATCCCCGGCGGCACGGACGTTGAAAACTGCAACGGCTACGTGCAGGCCATCGGCATCGCGCTGGCATAACAGGGAAGGAGGAACGCACCATGGCGGAAGCTGTATCGGGTACGCCCGTGAAAAAAGGTCTGAACCTGAATCTGTCGCTCGGGAAAAAATCAGGCCGCGTCAAGCTCCCTGACAAGAGGACCATCAACCTGGCCACCGTCGGCGTGACCAGAATCAATCCTCTGCAGGCCCTTCCCGGCATTCTGATTGTTCTCGTGCTGGCGGCGGCCTTCAGCAAATTCGC
>CAJOFW010000255.1 GCA_905234005.1 uncultured Oscillospiraceae bacterium | reverse complement strand
CTCGGGAATACACAAAGTATTCCCTGCGTTTTTTGTTTCATCTGCCGAAAAATCTGACTGCGCAATCCGCACACCCCTATTGTGCGGTATTGCCTTAATCAGGCGAAGCTTCATCAGAAGAGGGTTCATCAGAAGCAGTTTCATCACGAGAAGTTCAATCAGGAGGAACCACCATGAGCGTCAAACAGATTTCCGTATTTCTCGAGAACAGGCCCGGCAAGCTCAGCGAGATGACCGCCCTGCTGGCCGGCAATCACATCGACATCCGCGCCCTCTCGCTGGCCGAGACGAAGGACTTCGGCATCGTGCGCATGATCATCGGCGATTCCTACTCGGCGGAGATCGTCCTGCGCGACGCGGGCTTCATCGCGAAGTACACGCCGGTGCTGGCCTACGCCGTGCCCGACGAGCCGGGCGGCCTCAACACGCTGCTCGAGGGCTTTACGAAGGCCGGCGTCAACATCGAATATATGTACGCCTTCCTCGGCGGCAGGGACGCAAACCACGCCTACATGATCTTCCGCGTCGAGGACCCCGAGGGGGCGGAGAGCGCCCTCGAGGCGATCGGCCTGCGGAGCCTCACCCAGGCGGAGGTCGACAGCATCTGACCGGACGCGGTCAACATAAAACCGATTCGCGGCGGCGAATGGAAATAGCCGGGGGGATACCGCCCGGCGGGAAAGCAGCGGACGAGCCTGCGTGTCTCACACAGGCTCGTCCGTCTTTTCCTGTTCGCCGCGTAATTCCGGACGGACGGACGCACGCGTGCTGATTGCAGGCCGGGCTTTACATTCGGACGGGTTTGGGGTATGATATACGCAAATCTATTTTCCATATCCGTGCCGTCCACGTATGTCACGGGGTTTCTTTACGCGTAAATCGGGAAAAATGCGTGTGAGCCGAAAACGGATATTCTGTCGGCGGCGCACGGCCGTCTGACGATAGCACGACGCCCTTTTCTGACCGTTTCGGCCCGGGAGGTAAGAACGATGCCTGAACTGACGATTGAAGCGAAGGTGGAAAACCTTGACCGTGTGCTCGCGTTCGCGGACGGGAATCTGGAGGCGGCGGACTGCCCGATGAAGGCGCAGATGCAGCTCGACGTCGCCCTGGAGGAGCTGTTCGTGAACATCGCGCACTATGCCTACCGGCACGTCGGCGGCGGGGACGCGACCGTGCGGTACACGTTCGACGAGGCGACGCGGACGGCGGCGTTTACGCTGATCGACAGCGGCATGCCCTATGACCCGCTGGCCAGGGCCGATCCCGACATCACGCTCCCGGCGGAGCAGCGCGACATCGGCGGCCTCGGCATCTATATGGTGAAAAAGAGCATGGACAGCGTCGCCTACGAGTACCGGGACGGGCGGAACGTCCTTCGCATCGAAAAGCGGATCTGACCGCGCCCCGCCGGAGCGCATGACCGCGTCCCCGCCGCGCCGCATCCGCACGCGGTTCAAATATGAAGGAAAAGTACTTGACAACGGCGAACCGATTTGCTATCATAGCGGGGCTTGTAAAGTGTTGCACATGAACAGGGGGTGTGCGCGGTGGACGCGACGAAACTCGACCGGGCGCTTCTTCTGGACTTTTACGGCGACCTCCTCACCGAAAAGCAGCGCCGCTTCTGGGAGCTGCACTGGTGCGAGGATCTGTCCCTCGCTGAAATTTCGGAGCTGGAGGGACTGAGCCGTCAGGGCGTGTGGGACATCCTGCGCCGCGCCGAGGCCAATCTGCGTGAGATCGAGACGAAAACCGGCGTCGTGCGCCGCTATCTCGCGGTCCATCCGCGCCGCTCTCGTCCCGCTGCTGCCGGACGACGAGCGGGGACGCGACATCCTGCGCCGTCTCGACGAACTCATGCGCTGACGGCCCGCCGTACAATGCGATAATATTTGGTGATAAACAATGGCATTTGAAAGCTTATCCGACAAGCTGGGCGGCGTATTCAAAAAGCTGCGCGGCAAGGGCCGTCTGTCACAGGGCGACATCAAGGACGCCATGAAGCAGGTGCGCATGGTGCTGCTGGAGGCGGACGTCAGCTACAAGGTCGTGAAGGACTTTGTGAAGACCGTCACCGAGAAGGCGTCCGGCGCGGAGATACTGGAGAGCCTCGATCCCGGCCAGATGGTCGTCAAGGTCGTGAACGACGAGCTGACGGCGCTGATGGGCGGCGAGGCCGCAAAGCTCAACTACTCCTCGAAATCCCCGAGCGTCGTCATGGTCGTCGGCCTGCAGGGCGCGGGCAAGACGACGAATATCGCGAAGCTCGCGGCGTATGTGAAGAAGCGCCAGAACAAGCGGCCGCTTCTCGTCGCGTGCGACGTCTACCGTCCCGCCGCGATCAGGCAGCTCGAGACCGTCGGCGCGCAGGTGGGCATACCCGTCTTCCAGATGGGGCAGGCCGACCCTGTGGACATCGCGAAGGCCGCCGTGGAGCACGCCCGCCGTCACGGCAACGACGTCGTATTCCTCGACACCGCCGGCCGTCTCCATGTGGACGAGGCGCTGATGGAGGAGCTGAAAAACATCAAGGCCGCCGTGGAGCCGGCCGAGATCCTGCTCACCGTGGACGCCATGACCGGCCAGGACGCGGTGACCGCCGCGACCGCGTTCAACGACGCGCTCGGCATCACCGGCGTCATGCTCACGAAGATGGACGGCGACGCCAGAGGCGGCGCGGCGCTCTCGGTCAAGGCCGTCACGGGCCAGCCGATCAAATTCGTCGGCACGGGCGAGAAGCTCGACGCGATCGAGGTGTTCCACCCCGACCGCATGGCGAGCCGCATCCTCGGCATGGGCGACGTGCTCACGCTCATCGAAAAGGCGGAGCAGGCCGTCGACCAGAAGAAGGCCGAGGAAATGGCAAACCGCCTCCTCGCAAACCGCTTCACGCTCCAGGACTACCTCGAGCAGATGCGCAACATCAAAAACATGGGGTCGATGGAGGATATCCTCGGCATGATCCCCGGCGTGGACGCCAAACAGCTCCAGGGCGCGACGATCGACGAGAAGGCCATGGCCCGCACCGAGGCGATCATCCTGTCCATGACGCAGAAGGAGCGGGACAACCCCGCCATCCTGAACGCGAGCCGCAAAAAGCGCATAGCCGCCGGCTCCGGCACGAGCGTGAAGGGCTTCGACGCCATGAACAAAATGGCAAAGCAGATGGCCGGCACCAAAAAAGGCCGGAAGCTCGCCAAAAAAGCCGGCATGTTCGGCTTCTGATCAACGTCTGTCCAGTCTATCCATTTATTCAAAAATATATTATCACACCTTATGGAGGAACAAGCAAAATGGTCAAGATTCGTCTGAAGAGGCAGGGCGCCAAGAAGGCTCCGTTTTATCGCGTTGTGGTGGCGGACAGCCGCTCTCCGCGTGACGGCCGCAACATCGAGGAGATCGGCATCTACGATCCCATGACCAACCCCGCGAAGATCGACATCGATCTCGAGCGCGCGAAGTACTGGATCTCCTGCGGCGCACAGCCCACGGACACGGTGCGCGGCCTGCTGAAGGCGGCGGAGGCCAGCCAGCCCACTACGGCGGAGGCTGTCACCGAGAGCGCTGAGTAATTCAGGAGTATCCCATGAAGGAGCTTCTGACCTACATCATACAGAGCCTTGTCGACAATCCCGACAAGGTCACGGTGGATGAGAAAAAATCGGAGCGTGAGACCGTGTTCGAGGTACGGGTCGCGGACGGCGATATGGGCAAGGTCATCGGACGGCAGGGCCGCATCGTGCGGCAGATCCGCGTCCTGATGAAGGCTGTCGGCCAGCGCCGGGGCCAAAAGGTCTCCGTCGAGATACTGGATTGAAAAAGCAATATCTGGAGGCGGGCCGGATCGTAAACACGCACGGCGTCCGGGGCGAGGTGAAAATCGAGCCCTGGGCGGACGAGGCGGCGTTCCTGACCCGCTTTCGCCGTTTCTATATCGACGGCGCGCAGGTGAAGGTGCGGTCCTGCCGCGTCCACAAGACGATGTGCATCGCCGCGCTGGAGGGCGTTGACGACGTGAACGCCGCGATGGCGCTCAAGGGCCGGGTCATTTCGATCAACCGCGACGACGCCCGCCTCCCGGCGGGGACGGTGTTCCTGCAGGACATCCTCGGCGCCCGCGTCGTGGACGAGACGGGCACGGAGCTGGGCGTCCTCGCGGAGGTTCTGCCCGCCCCGGCCGCGTCGGTCTACGTCGTGAAAGGGGAGAGGGAGATCCTGATCCCCGACGTGCCCGCGTTCATCCTCGATAAGAACGCGGACGAGGGCGTCGTCACCGTGCGGCTGATAGACGGTATGTAACCGTCTCTCCGGCCAATAGACTCCTGCGAGGAAGCAAGCCATGCGTATAGATATACTGACCCTGTTCCCCGACGCGGTGGACGCGATGATGTCGTCGTCCATCCTCGGCAGGGCGGAGCGGAAGGGCGCGATTGAGATCAACTGCGTCCAGATCCGCGATTTCACGACGAACAAGCAGCAGCAGGTGGACGACTACCCCTACGGCGGCGGCTGGGGCTGCGTCATGATGGCGCAGCCGCTCAAGGCGTGCCTTGACCATGTGACAGCCGAGGCCGGAGAGCGCCGCCGGCGCGTCATCTATATGTCCCCGCAGGGCCGGCGCTTCGACCAGTCGGAGGCGCGGCGGCTCGTCGCGGACTACGACCACCTCGTGCTCGTGTGCGGCCACTACGAGGGTGTGGACGAGCGGTTCATCGAGCTGTGCTGCGACGAGGAGCTGAGCATCGGCGACTTCGTGCTCACGGGCGGGGAGATCGCCGCGATGGCCGTCGCGGACTGCGTATGCCGTATGGTGCCGGGCGTGCTCTCGGACCCCGAGTGCTACATCGGCGAGAGCCACTGGGACGGCCTGCTCGAATACCCGCAGTACACCCGCCCGGAGACCTGGGAGGGGCTGACGGTGCCCGATATCCTGCGCTCCGGCAACCACGCCGACGTCGCCGTCTGGCGGCGTGAGCAGCAGATCGAACGCACGTTCCGAAAGCGCCCCGATATGTTCGAGGCGTTCGAGCCGCGGTCGAAGGCGGACGAGGCGGTCGTCCGGCGGCTGACGGGCCGGGAGCGGTACATCTACGACTGCCGCCGCGCCGGGCCGGACGACATTCCGGCGCTCACCGCTATCGCTTCCGAGGCAAGGGATTACCTCGCCGCGCAGGGCGTGTGCCAGTGGACGAACGGCTACCCGGCGGCGGAGGATTTTCTGGCGGACATCGAACGGGGCGACTGCTGGCTGTTCACGCACGGGGACGAGCCGGCCGGCTGCGTCACGCTCCGCGTCGGCGAGGAGGCGGATTACGCCGCGATCGACGGCGCGTGGAAGACCGATGACGGCGTCCGCTACGGGTCGATCCACCGCGTCGCCGTGCGGGCGGCGTACCGGGGCCGCGGCCTCGCGTCGGAGATGATCCGGTTCGCGGAGGAGCTGAGCGCCGGTCTCGGCTGCTCGAGCGTCCGCGTGGACACACACGAGCAGAACGCCCCCATGCGGGGACTGCTCGCCTCCCTCGGCTACGAATACTGCGGCGTCATCACCCTGCGCCGCACCCGCGAGACGGATAACCGCCGCGTGGCATACGAAAAGCCGCTCACGTAATACCCGCGTGTTTTGGGCGTATAATCAAAGCTCTTTATGAACCTGTCCTGTGGGGGAGGGGTTCATAAAGAGCTTTGTTTGTATCAGGGATACATCAACCGGATTCGGCCGCGACCGGATGCAGCGACGGTATTATTTCATCCTCCCGCCGGTGAAATAGCCGATCAGGATCTCCTTGATGAAGTTGTACCGTCTCGCGTAGGTGTTCTCCACCCGGATCAGCTCGAAATTGTGCTCCTGACAGATCAATTGTTTTTTTCTGTCCCGCAGTCGGACGATCT
>CAJOFW010000254.1 GCA_905234005.1 uncultured Oscillospiraceae bacterium | reverse complement strand
GTGACGGCCTTCTTCGTATCGCTGTCAAGCAGGAAGACAGCCGCGTCCGCGGCGTCGTCGCCGGTGCCGGTCTGGGCGGTGATATTCGCCTCCGTGATGTCTTTCAGGGCGTCGATAGCAGCGTTGCTTCCGATTTTTTTCAACGCGTCGCCGACGAGGACGATGTACGTCAGCGCGTTGACATAGCCGGTCGGGACATACGTCTCCTTCATGTAGTAGATACCGGAGGGAATCTTTTCAAAGAGCACCGTTCCCTCGGGAAGAACATCTTCATCGGCGTTTGTCTCATTGGCGTTTGTCGTTGTTTCACCTTTGGCGGAGGTCGCCGTCACGGTCTCGCCGCTCAGCTCGTATGCTTTCGTGCACGCCTCATCCGTGTACAGCGTGAACACCGCCCCGGCCAGAGGTTCGCCGTAGCCGTCGATCTTCATGAATCCGACGTCATAGCCGCCGGTCCAGTAGACAAAGGACTTGTTTTCCCCGGTCTGTCCGGTCAGGTACTCGCCGCCGCCGCAGAGGGTCAGATCGTCCGTCTGCGCGTTGCGGAACGCAAGATACGTATCGTCGTCGTCGCTGATGGTCACGCCTTTCCGGATAGTGGCAAACGGCTTGAGCATCTCATAGTGGTTCTGGCTTTCCGCCCATACCCAAATGTAGCCTTTTTCCCCGTCGGTCGTCGTCAGACTGCCCGTCAGTACGATCGAGGCGGGATCCTCGGCTGCCTCCTCGAGATAGATATCCTGCCGGGCATTCGTATAGGCAAGACCGCCGTTCTTCATAGCGTTATCCAGAGGCGTTGTGCAGAAGTTGCCAACGTCGGTGTCAATCTCACCGTCAGAGTCTATGCCCGCGCCGCCGAAGTCAATCTTGCCGCTCATATAGAGCTTACTGCCCTCAGCGAGGTATATGCCCGCGCCGTCGCCGACACTGCTGTTGCCGTTGATCGTGACGGAGGTCATAGTCAACGCGCCGTTTGCCGCGACGTACACCGCGCCGCCGTTTTCGCCGGCGCTGCTGCCGGTGATCTTGGAGTCTTTCAGCGTCAGGCTGCCGGATTGTAAGTAGATCGCGCCGCCGCTGCCGGTGGCGTTCAGGTTCTGCATCGTCACGCCGCTGAACGTGGAGGAGGACACTTTTTCGATACGGAACGCGCCGCCGTTGACGTCCTCAGCGGTCATTTCACTGTTTCCGCCGTCGATGATGATATTGGAAACATGGAAGCTGCGGGTCGTGTTCACGGTGAACATGGGGTCCGTCGTCTGGTCGCGTGTGAGAGTGGCGCGGGTCAGGGCGTCTCCCTCCGCGCCCTGCGACGGGGTGAAGATATAGGCGTCCCCGTTTTTCTGCATGGCCGTGGAGACCGTCGTCTCCGCAGTGGTGAGGGTCAAATTGCGCGCCGTTTTATAGGTAATGATTTCTGCTTCATCCAGCGTGTGATCCTTCAGCATTTTCACCTTGACCGCGTCGGTGTTGTAGACGGCATACCGGGTGCCCGACCTGCGGTAGAGATTGCCGGATACAGCCTCCATGCCTTCCTTCAGCGTGGTGTACACCGCCGGGGCGTAGACATGGATGGAGGTGCCGTTCACGGGGACGTACTGATAGAGCATAAGGTCGCTGGCGTTGGTCACTTTGCAGACCACATCCAGCCAGTAGATGGTGTTGTCCTCCTTGCTCACGCCGGAGAGAGCCAAATCACGGTCGTTGACCAGATACTTCGCGTTTGCGCGATTGCTGTCGCCGTCGCCGAAGGTGCCGAAGGGGGTATTGTACACGCCATGTTTGCTGACGATGCTGTCGACCACGTAGACGCCGACGGTGCCGCCGGTCAGGCCGCTTCCCTCCGTGTTGATGATGGAATTCGTATCGACGCTCAGCACCACGTTCTTCTGCGCGGTCGTGGCCGCGTTGCCGGGGTTATTGAAGATCGTGGGGCTGCCGGAGAGGTAGATTCTCGCGTTTCCGCCCGCCGCGTTGATCGCGCCGCCGCCGTTTGTGTTGTCCGCGGCGTTGCCGCTGATCGTGCCGCCGGAAACGTGCAGCTTGCCGTAGTCCTGCAGATAGATCGCGCCGCCATAGCTTCCGGCTTTGTTGCCGCTTATCTCGCCGGATTCCACGCGCAGAACGCCATAGCTCTCCTCGCTGCTGCCATCGACATAGACCGCGCCGCCGTTGTTATTAGCGGTGTTGTTGTCCACGCTGCCGCCGGTCACGGTCATGACGCCGCCGGCGGTCACATACGCGCCGCCGCCGTCTGCGGTGGCGGTGTTGGCGTTCAGCGAGCCGCCGGTCACGGAGAAGCTCACGCCCCGCGACACATACACGCCGCCGCCGTTTGCGGAGGCGGTGTTGGACGAAATCGTGCCTTTGGCGAGGGTCAGGGCGGTTGTTTCCCGCCCGTCCGCCGTATTGGCCGCGTAGACGTAGACGCCGCCGCCATAGGCCGCCGCATTGTGGGACAGCTCCGTGCCGTTCAGCGTGATATCCGATCCGCCGGCGAGGTAAAGACCGCCGCCGTTACCGCCGGTGGCCGTGTTCCAGGAGATGCTGCCGCCGGTCAGCGCGGCGCTGCCCGCGAGGTACACGCCGCCGCCGAAAGACGCGGTATTGGCGCTGCCGTCGGAGCCGACGGAGCCGGCCGCGAGGGTAAATGCGCCGCTGTCACTCACATAGACGCCGCCGCCGCAGGACGCGGCGTTGCCGCTGATGACCGCGCCGGTGTTTTCGAGCGTCACCTTGCCGTCGGCATAGACGCCGCCGCCGTTTGCGGCGCTGTTGCCGCTGATGACGCCGCCTGTCATGGTGAGCACGGCGCCGGCCGGGAGATAGACGCCGCCGCCGCAGGACGCGGCGTCCTCCGCCGTGGCGGTATTGTTCTTCAGAACGCCGCCGGACAGATTCACAGCGCCCGCGGCATAGATCGCGCCGCCGTTTGCGGCCCGGCAGCCGGTGACAGCGCTGCCCGCGCTGATATTGACGGTGGTATTGCTCCCGGCATAGATCGCGCCGCCGTTTCCGCTCACCGCCGCGCTGCGCAGCGTTGCGCCCTCCGTCAGGGTGAGATGGGAGGCGTTGCCGATCACCGAGACGATGCCGCCGTTGACATTCACGGTCTTCACGTCGCCGGAGCTGTCCTTCACAGCGCCGTCAAGGGTGATATCCCTGAGAACGAGGTTGTAGTTGTCAATGATCATGCTGCCGCTGTCAAAGGAGGCGGCGCGGGTGATGACGCAGGTCTGAGGCGGGCCTTTGTAGCCGTCCGTATCGGTGCTGGACGCCGTCATGAACTCCATGATTTTGCCGCGTGCCAGCTCGACGGTCTCCGTCATCTCGTAATCGGCGACCAGCATTTTGAGCTTTCTCGGCGTGCCACTTGTTGTGCCGTCGCTGAGGGTAAAGGATGCCTTATTGAAGGCGTCGAAGCCCTCCTTCAGGGACATATAGACGGCCGGACTGCCGCTTACGTAGAGCAGATTGTCGTCTCTGTCGGTGATTTTGCAGACGACGCCCTCCCACAGCGCTTTGAGCGTTACGTCATCGTTGTCCGTGCCGCGCCAGAAGGGCAGCGTGTCGCCCTTCTTATACTCCTTGGTTCCGTCTGACCACGCACGGAATACATAGTTTTCTCGTGTGGGGTTATTCTCCTCGATGGTGTAGGTGTGGTTCAGCTCGATGACGCTGAAGTCAATGGTATCTGTGCGCAAACCCGAATCCGTCCTGCCGGACAGGATGCCGCCCGTGGGATCAAAGGTGATCGTGGGCTCCACATCGTTATAGAGCAGGAAGGTGTCGCCGAGGTAAGCGGGAGCCGACTCGGCCGACACGGGCAGCGTGCGGTTGACCTCGCTCGCCCCGGACGGCGGAACGACATCCCAGGTCACGGCATTGTCCGCGCCGACGGTCAGGCTCCAGGTACCCGCCGGGAGCACCGTGTCCGTTCCGGTTTTGGACTGGGAGAGCGTGTAGGTCACGGCGACCGCGTCGCCGGCCTCATGCCCGCAGAAGGTGACTGTGCCGCCGTTTTCCGACTCCGCGATACCCCAGGGGACGGTCAGAAGGCCGGTTGTGGCGTCGCTTTCGCCGGACCAGACCGTGACGCCGGCCGCGTTTTTGAGGCTGAAGCCCGCTCCGCCGACGGGCGTGGTCTTCTGGCCCTGCGCGTTTGCCTTGTTCTGAAGGATCCGGATCACCAGATCCCTGCCGGGCCACATGATGAGACCGTCCGGGCCTTGCACGCCGGTCAGGGTGTTGTCCCTGTCGTTGATGAACCTGCCGAGATTATCGCCGGTGCCGGTGCCGAAGGGCCGGTTTGCGATGCCGTGGTTGTTGTAAATGATCCTGTCTTCTCCGTCCTTCACGTACACGCCGATGAAACCGGTGCCCGTGAGGCCGGAGGCGTTGATAACGGTATTGCTGTGGTAGCCGAGGAAAACGTTCATGGCGGTTGTGCCGTCGTCGGCGGTGTTGCCGAAAACCTCGGCGCTGCCGGAGAAGCGCAGCACCGCGTTTTCCCCGGTGGAGACAGCGCCCTCGGGGGAGCTGTTGCCGCTGATGCTGCCGCCGGACAGGGTGAAGCTGTGCCCTGTCTCCACATAGACCGCGCCGCCGGATTCTGTCGCGGTGTTGCCGGTCATGGAGCCGGCGGACACGGTGAAGCTCGACGCCCGGTCATAGACCGCGCCGCCCTGCTTCGCCGTGTTGTCGGTGAAGGACGTGCTGTCCCCCTCGATGGTCACAGCGCCGCTCCCATAGGCATAGATCGCGCCGCCGCTGC
>CAJOFW010000253.1 GCA_905234005.1 uncultured Oscillospiraceae bacterium | reverse complement strand
GTCGTGGCCGGATTCGCCGCTGAAGACGTGCAGCAGAAGGTTTTTGTACGCGCCGGAGCCGTATTCCCTGATGACCCCGGCCATCTCGACGGCGACGGGACGGCTGCCGGTCAGTTGTGTCAGTATCTGTTTCATTCAGTTCACCTGAAAACGATTGCGTGATCCACGCACGCTTTTGACGCGCCGGACGGCTGCGGGAACCGTCCGCGCCGCAGCAAAAAACGTGCCTGCGTACCTTTATTGCGGCATACATAATTATAGCATACACCGCAGGTTTTTCAATACGGGAATAAGAGTCTTCCAAAACATGTAAATCAAAGGCATTATACGCGGGCGGCCCAAATGCGGGAGGGTGGGCCGGATGCGGACGGACGGGCGCGGTTGACACGGCGCGGACGGGCGTGATATAATTGCGACAACGCCGTTCCTCGGGAAACCGACTCCGGGGGAAACCGTTTCAAAAGGACGTTATTGCCAGAGGGAGCGAATCTATGCGAAAGAAACAGTGGATATGGCTGATCGTCGCCGTAGCGGTGTTCGCGCTGACCGGCGCGGCCAGCGTCGCGGTCAATACGTGGTCGCAGCGCAGCACCATGGCCATGGCCGAGTCGATGATGGAGAGCCTGTATACGGGCGGCGAGAACCCCGCCGTGCTGCCCGACGAGGACTTCATCGCCCGCGTCGACATCGTCGGGACGATCATGGAGGACAACGCCTCCGGCGTGGTCGCGGCGGCGACGGGGTTCGATTACGACGGCACGATCGAATACATAAACGCCCTGATCGACAGCCCGTCAAACAAGGGCATCCTGCTCTACGTCGATTCCGGCGGCGGGGAGGTCAAGGCGTCGGATGACATCTACCTCAAGCTGATGGACTACAAGGCGATCACGGGCCGGCCGATTTACGCCTATTTTGAGGGCATGGCCTGCTCCGGCGCGTACTACATCGCGATGGCGGCGGATACGATCTGGGCCAACCGCAACTGCTGGTGCGTCAACATCGGCGTGTACGTGGACAGCTACAACTTCGCCGGACTCTTCGAGAAGTACGGCGTGGAGGAGGTTCTCGTCAAGGCCCCGGAGAACAAGGCCATCGGCGCGTACGGCGTGCCCTGGACGGACGAGCAGATTGCGATCTATCAGGACATGGTCGATCTCATCTACGCCCAGTTCGTCGACGTCGTCGCCGCCGGGCGCGGCATGACGCCGGACGTGGTGCGGGCGAAGAACGACGGCCGCGCCATGCTCTCGATTCAGGCGCTTGAATCCGGCTTCATCGACGGTATCTGCCGGTATGAGGAGTTCGCCGATTATCTCCTCAACGAGACCGGCACGGCGATCTACGAGCCGGTCTATGAGCAGAGCCTGTTCGAACAGCTTCTGACGGGCATCTACGGAACCGTATCGTCACTTGCGCCGCAGTCCGACGTCTCGGCGATCCGGGAGCTGGTCGACGCGAAGAATGAAATCGTGGTGATGGCCTATGCCGGATACTGAGATCACACGGGCGGGCTTCGGCCCGCGGGCGGCCGCGTTTATCGTGGACGAGCTTCTTCTTCTCATCGCGCTCTCGATTGTGCGCCTGCCGTTTCTGGTCGCGTCGGCGCTCGGCTCCGGCGTGATGACGGCGCGCAGCTTTCTGTTCGATCACAGCGCGCTCGATGTGCTGTGCTGGGTGCTCAGCCGCGTCTATCTCGTCCTCATGACGTATCTCTGCGGCGCGACGCTCGGCAAAAAGGTCATGCGTCTGCGCGTCGAGAGCGAGGAGGGGGACAGGCCGCGTCTTATCGACGTCATCTACCGCGAGACGGTCGGGCGCTTTCTCAGCTCGATCTTCTGCGTCGGCTATCTGATGGCCCTCGCAGACAGGAAAAAGCGGGCGTTTCACGACTACCTCTGCGACACCCGCGTCGTATACGACGGCGTGCGGCTCCGTGGGCCGGCGCCGGCGTCGTCGGAGGCATTGTCCGCAGACAGTACGCAGCGCATAGAATGGTCTGTGCCGGGAGGGGAGCGTGAGCGGCCGCGTGAACAGGAGCCGGCTTCGGCGGAGGCTCTGCCCGGGGAGAACGTTCCCCGTATAGAATGGTCTGTGCCGGGAGGGGAGCGTGATACATCGTGTTCGTAAAGCGTGAAGACGGGCTTCGGTTCGCGTTTCTGCCGTATGAGCTTTTCGGGCTGATAGCGGCGGCGCTTCTGACGGCCTCCGGCGGTGTGCGGGGATGGCTCTGCGTGCCGGTATTTATCGGCTGGTGGCTGTGCGGGACGGTCGGCTCGCTGGCTTTCGTGATATTCCTGATCTTTCTCATGTCCCTGACCGTCGACATGAAAAAGCCCGTGCCGGAGGACGACCACCCGTTCTACCGGGCCGTCGTCGTGTATGTGATCGGGCTTCTGTGCCGCGTCGGACGCGTCCGCATCCGCACCGAGGGGCTTGAAAAATTGCCGGACGGACGGTTTCTGATCGTCTCGAATCATCTTTCCGCCTACGACCCGATCGTGACGGTCTGGGCGCTCCGCAGGCGGCCGACGGCGTTTATCACAAAGCCCGAGAACCACAAAATCATCATCGCCGGGCCGATGATCTACAAGGCGAACTACCTGCCCATCGACCGCAGCGACCCCCGCAGCGCGATGACCACGATCAACGCCGCCGCGAACCTTCTCAAAAACGACGTGGTGTCCGTCGGCGTGTACCCCGAGGGGACGCGCGGGGACGGCGGCGAGATGCTGCCGTTTCACAACGGCGTGTTCAAGATCGCCCAGAAGGCCAAGGCGCCGC
>CAJOFW010000252.1 GCA_905234005.1 uncultured Oscillospiraceae bacterium | reverse complement strand
GAGCGGGTGATCGAGACAAGAGAGGAGGCGGCGGCCGATGCTTGAGGAAGGCTATAAAATGAACGAGGGCCTGCCCGCCTTCGAGGACATCATGGTGGTGAACGACCTCAAAATGCACTTTCCCGTGACGGCGGGGCTTCTAAAGCGCACCGTCGGCCATGTGAAGGCCGTGGACGGCGTGTCCTTCACCATCAAGCGCGGGCAGATTCTGGGCGTCGTCGGCGAGTCCGGCTCCGGCAAATCGACCCTCGGCAACTGCGTGCTGGGGCTTCTCGACTACACGGACGGCGAGATCTACTACGAGGGACAGGAGCTGAAATCCATCCCGAAAAAGGCGATGAAGCGGCTTAGAAACCGCCTGCAGGCCATCTCACAGGATCCGTTTTCCTCGATGGATCCCCGCATGGACATCGCCGCCATCGTCACGGAGGGGCTGTCCATCCACGACATGGTAAAGGGAAAGAAGGAGAAGGAGGAGATCGCGGCGCGGATGCTCGAGATGGTGGGCATCAACCCCGCGTTCATGCACCGCTATCCGCACGAGTTTTCCGGCGGGCAGCGGCAGCGCATCAGCATCGCCCGGACGCTGGCGCTGCAGCCGAATTTCATCGTATGCGACGAGATCGTCTCGGCGCTGGACGTGTCGATTCAGGCGCAGATCGTGAACCTCATGGAAAAGCTCCAGCAGGAGCTGAACCTGACCTACATCTTCATCGGGCACGACCTGTCCGTCGTGCGGCACATATCGGACGGCATCGCGGTCATGTACCTCGGGAAGATCGTGGAGCTGTCCCCGTCGAAGGAGCTGTATCAGAACCCGCTGCATCCCTATACGAAGTCGCTCATATCCGCCGCGCCCATCCCCGACCCGGCGGTGGACAAAAAGCGCGAACGCATATTATTGCAGGGCGAGATCCCGTCGCCCATGCATCCGCCGGAGGGCTGCCGGTTCTGCACCCGCTGTCCCTATGCCGCGGCGGTGTGCCACGAGGCGGAGCCGGCGTTCACCGAGGTCTCGCCCGGCCACTTCACCGCCTGCCATTTTGTGGACAGCACGGGCTTTCACCCGGGAAAGTCCGGTGGGGGAAAGTCCGGTAGTCAAATTGTCAAGGGGGCGTGATCCATGGGAAAATACCTTGTCAAACGAATTGTGCTGCTCATCCCGACGCTGATTCTCGTGTGCCTTGTGGTATTCATCATGATGCGCTGCCTGCCCGGCGGCGCGGTGGAGGCGCTGCTCTATAAGCTGCAGGCCGCCGGCGATACCACCGCCACCACGGAGTCCGTGGAGCGGATGCTCGGCCTTGACCGGCCCGCCGTCACGCAGTTTTTCGTCTGGCTCTGGGGCGTCGTCCGGGGCGATCTCGGAAACTGCTTCTTCCAGAACGAGACGGTCTCCCACTGCATCGGGCGGCAGATCGTGCCGTCTCTGGAGCTGGGCTTTCTCATTCTCATCATCTCGAATCTCATCTCCATCCCGCTGGGCGTCTTCTGCGCCGCCCATCAGGACAGCGTCTCCGACCATACCATCCGGATCATCTCGCTGCTGCTCATGTCCATCCCGGTGTTCTGGATCGCGACGATCGTGCTGATCTATCCCGCCCTGTGGTGGCGCTGGGCGCCGCCGACGGAGTATGTGCACTTCTTCGACGACCCGATCACAAACCTCAAGATGTTCATCGTCCCGGCGATCCTCGGCGCGGTCACGAACTGCGGCATGCAGCTTCGCTATGTGCGCACGGTGACGCTCGAGACCATGCGGGCCGATTACGTCCGCACCGCCCGGGCCAAGGGCGTGCCGCAGCGGAAGGTGCTGTTTCACCACGCCCTGCGCAACGCCATGCTCCCGGTCATCACGCTGGTGGGCGGCTCCGTCGCCGCCATGGTGGGCGGCTCCGTCATTCTGGAGAGCCTGTATTCCATCCCCGGCATCGGCGCGCTGGTGGTCACGGCGCTGAATAACCGCGACTATCCGCTGGTGCAGGGCTGCGTGCTGGTGTTCTCGTTCATCGTGATGGTGATAAACGTCATCGTGGACGTGCTGTACAAGAAATTCGATCCCCGGATCACGCTGGAATAAAGGGAGGCCGGTACTGTGCGTAAAATCGGAGATTTCTGCCGCTCGAAGCCCTCGGCGGCGGTCGGCGCGTTTGTCATCCTGCTGCTGGTGCTTGTGGCGATTTTCGCGGATGTGCTCGCGCCGTTCAAGATGGAGCTGGGCACGCTGCCGAGCGACATCCTCTTCAAGCTCAAAAAGCCGTATTGGGCGCTCTCGGAGCTGGATAAGACGCTGGAGCAGGCAAACGGCACGATCTACTGGCTGGGCACGGACAACCTCGGCCGCGACGTGCTGAGCTATCTCATTTACGGCGCGAGGACGTCCGTCATCCTCTGCCTCGGCGTGTCGGTGCTGACGACGTTCATCGCCGTCGTGATCGGTACGCTCTCCGCCGTGATCGGCGGGTGGTTCGATCTCATCGTGCAGAGGATCGTGGACGCGTTCTCCTGCATCCCGGGGATGCTGCTTTCCATGATCCTCATGAGCATGGTCGGAAACGGCGTCTGGCAGCTCATTTTTGTCATGTCGCTTCCCGGCGGCATCGGGCAGTCCCGGCTCATCCGCTCGTCGGTCATCGCCGTGAAGGACGCGGGCTACTGCCGCACCTCCGACGTGCTGGGCGCTGCGCCATGTGGTGCCGAACATCATGCCCATCATCATCGTGACCGCCGCGGGCGGCCTCGGCGGTACGGTCATGATGGAGGCGAGCATGAACTTCCTCGGCTACGGCGTCAAGGTCGGCACGCCGTCCTGGGGCTATATGATCACAAATCAGGGCCGCGCCAATATGTACTCCTCGCCGCAGCTTTGTATGTTCCCCGGCGTCTGCATCGCGGTGATGGTGCTGGCCGCGAACCTCTTCGGCGACGGGCTGCGGGATTACCTCGATCCCAAGCTGCAGGGCGGCGTCGGAACCTACGACACCAAAAAGATCAAAAAGATCGCCGACAGGTACCGCAAGGAATTTGAAGAAAGCTGCAGGGTGGCATGATATGGAACATCGTTATAAACACATTCTGACGCCGCTGCGGGTGGGCAGCCGTGTCCTCAAAAACCGGCTGCTGCAGACAAAAAGCGTGTCCCGGCAGCTGCAGGGCCCGGAG
>CAJOFW010000251.1:910-4328 GCA_905234005.1 uncultured Oscillospiraceae bacterium | reverse complement strand
CGCTCGATCATGTGGATCAGCGTGGTCGCGGCGAGGCTTCCGAGCGTCGCGATGTCCTGCCGCCACGTCGTAAGACGCGGCTCTATGACGCGGGAGATGATCGCGCCGTCGTAGCCGATGGCGGATATGTCCTCCGGGATGCGCAGACCGGCGTCGCGGATGGCGTGGTAGCCGCCGAGGTAGGCGAAATCGTCCGGGAACAGGATGCAGGTCGGCGGCTCGGGCAGACGCAGGAGCTTTTCCGTCACGTCATAGGTGCGCTGGGTGTCCCGGTAAACGGACTGGAGGATATATTCCGGCGGGATGTCGAGGCCCAGCGCGCCGCAGGCGCGGTGAAAGCCCGCGAGGCGTTCGGCCGTGACGTCGTCCTCCTCGCCGTGGATGAAGGCGATTTTCGTGTGCCCGAACGACGCGGCGTGACGGGTGAGCGTCTCCTCGCCGAACGCGTTGTCGGAGATGACGGCGGGGCAGCCGGGGATCACGTGGTCGATCGTGACGAGCGGGATATCGGACGCGGCAAGCTCGAGCACCATCGGGTCTTTGAAGTCCACGCACGCGGCGACGACGCCGTCCATCGTGCGGTAGCGGCAGTGCTGCAGGAATGTCATCNNNNAGAACTGCCCACTGCGTCGGTGGGCTTTTCACAATTATAGCACCCGCCGCCGCCCAATGCAAGACGGCAAAAATCCGGCCGGCCCAAAAGAGAGGGCCGACCGGGTGCGGTGTGGACATTGCGGGATATCACGGCGTATCGCGGATATCACGCGTATATCACCGGAATACGGCGCGGATGGCGTCGGAGAGGATGTCGCCGTGGTCGAAGGCCAGCGGCTCGTCGAGCGGCGCGGTGAAGCCGCCGTCCGGCGCGGGGGAGAGGGGATACCAGCGGAGCGCCGCCGCGTCGTCCCCGGCGGCGGCCTCGGTGTCCGCCGGGACGACGGCCGCGAAGGCGGCGGAGACCGTCCAGCCACGGGGGTCGCGGCCGGGCGCGCTGTACACGCCGACGAGGGTCATGTCCGCGCCGGTGACGCCGGTCTCCTCCCGAAGCTCCCTTGCGGCGGTCGCCTCGATCGTCTCGCCGGCCTCGGCAAAGCCGCCCGGCAGGGCGAGGCGGCCCAGAAACGGATGCCCGCCCCGGCGGATCAGCAGCACCTCCGGCCCGGACGGCGTCACGCGGAATACGACGATGTCCGCCGTCAGCGAGGGCTTTGGGTATTTGTCGGGGTTGTACCGGCGGAGAAACTCCTCCTCCGTCAGGCCGTTTTTATCGCAAACGGGCCGCATCAGAAATCGACGTCCGTGTCGTAGTAGCAGCACTTGAGGAGCTTCTCCATCTCCTCCTGGGTCGGCTGGCGGGGGTTCGAGCCGGTGCAGGCGTCCAGAATCGCGTTCGCCGCGATGGACGGCAGGCGCTCCAGAAAGACCTCCTCGGGCACGAAGCCCTGCTCGGTGGGATAGCTGTCCGCGCCGTAGTTTTTGATGCAGTGCGGGATGTTCAGCTTGTCGTTGAGTCCGCGCACGAACGCGATCAGGGCGGCGACCTTCTCGTCGTCGTTCGCGCCGTCGAGGTGCATATAGTCCGCGATCACGCCGTAGCGCTTTTTGGCCTCGGGATCCTTCGCGTTGTAGGCGATGACCTTGGGCAGATACATCGCGTTCGCCGCGCCGTGGATGATGTGCGCGCCGCAGTCGGCGAAGACGGCGCCGGTCTTGTGCGCCATGGAGTGGACGATGCCGAGAAGGCCGGACGAGAACGCGATGCCGGCGAGGCACTGGGCCGAGTGCATATTGTCGCGGGCGGTCATGTCCTCGTTGTAGGAGGCGATCAGGTCGCGCTGGATCATCTCGATGGCCCGGATGGCCGGGGCGTCGGTGAACTCGCTGTGCACGGTGGAGACATACGCCTCGATCGCGTGGGTCAGGGCGTCCATGCCGGTGTGGGCGACGAGCTTCTTCGGCATGGTCTCGGCAAGCTCGGGGTCGACGATGGCGACGTCCGGCGTGATCTCAAAGTCCGCGATGGGGTACTTGATGCCCTTCTCGTAGTCGGTGATGATCGAGAACGCCGTGACCTCGGTCGCCGTGCCGGAGGTGGAGGATACGGCGCAGAACTTCGCCTTTGTGCGCAGCTTCGGCAGGCCGAAGACCTTGCACATATCCTCGAACGTCGTCTCGGGGTATTCGTATTTGATCCACATGGCCTTCGCCGCGTCGATCGGAGAGCCGCCGCCGATCGCGACGATCCAGTCCGGGCCGAACTCCTGCATGACCGCCGCGCCGCTCATGACGGTCTCGACGGACGGGTCGGACTCGATGCCCTCGATGATTCGCACCTCCATGCCGGCCTCTTCGAGATAGCTCTTCGCCCGGTCGAGGAAGCCGAAACGCTTCATGGAGCCGCCGCCGACGCAGATGACGGCCTTCTTTCCCTCAAAGCCCTTGAGCGCCTCGAGCGCGCCCTTGCCGTGATAGAGATCTCTGGGGTTTGTGAATCTTTGCATGATATGTTCCTCCTGTGGATGGTAAAATGCATATCGCGCCCCGCCGGTTGACGGAGGGGAAATGAGAGCCGTGAGCATACTGTTAATTATTTCTCAATTCCGGGCGCAATCATACACCCATCCGGCGAAAATGTCAAGGGGATAACGATGAATTTTTTATGCCGTCCGCTTTTTTCAGGCGATACCGCCGACAGGGGCGCGCGGCGGTTGAAAACGCGGCGGCGGGGTGGTATAATCCGGAAACGAAAAATGATCCGGAGCCGAAAAAGCTTTTCGGCCGGAAAAGACAGCTTACAGGAGGGATCCCACGTATGAAGAAGAAAACCATCGTCATCATTATCGTCGTCGTCGTTCTGGCGCTCATCATCGCGGCGGCGGTGTACATCGGCGTGCGCCTGCACAGGCACGGCACCGACATCATCGGCGTGACCACGCTCACCGACCGCAACACCGTCATCATGAACGCCGTGGAGAGCGGCGGCTTCAAGAGCGGCACGGGCGTCATCAATGTCGGCGAGGGCGAGCGCATCCGCCTCGACTACGACGTCAGCGGCGGCAGCTTCGACTTCGCGTTCGCGGCCGGTGAGGACGCCGTTTTCAGCGCGGTGCGGGACGCGGATAACATGGACGTCGCCGAGCTGCCCACCGACGACGTCATGCCGGAGACGCCGCCCGACGGCGAGACGGGGCTGGAGGGCGCCGGCAGCGTCGACTTCGACGTGGAGCCGGGCGCGTACACCGTGTACTTCACGATGCACGGCGCGATCGGCACCGCCACCGTGACCGCCGCCCGCTGACGGCAAACCCGGCGGCGTGCGCATGTGAACCGGCCCGCGAATCCGTAATGTGAACCGGCCCCGGGAACCGGACAGCGGAGCCCTTTTCCGTTCGGAAAAGGGCTCCGCTGTTTGTGTATG
>CAJOFW010000251.1:0-862 GCA_905234005.1 uncultured Oscillospiraceae bacterium | reverse complement strand
TCCAGGGCAGGCGAACCGGCTCGTAGTGCTTTTCGATCTGGTGCAGGAGGTGCACCGCGTCGTGCTCGGTGCTGAACCCCTCGCGCAGGGTGAGGGTCAGCGGCTCGAGGTCGGGGTTTGCCGTCCCGAGCATTTTCATGAGCCGCTTCTGCGCCTGTACCATCTCGGCGGTGCGGCTGTAGAAATACATGGCGCTGATGCCCGGCGCGCCGGCCTGGGGCCGTATGACGAGGCGGAGCTGTCCCTTCGGGCACATATGGCGCAGGCGCTCCTCCACGAGGGGCAGCTCGGCGTCCTTCGTGATGATCTTGAAGTAGACGATCTCGGACGGCTCGTAGATCTCGCCCTCGAGGTAGCTGCGGTAGGGCGAGCCGTGCATCCGGTCGTAGATGACCTGCTCCTCGGGCCGCACGCCGCCGTGGTGGAAGATGCAGGTCTTGTTGTGGTGGATGGTGTAGACGAAATAGCTCACGCCCAGCGCGTCAAGCCGCGCCCGCACAAGCTCGGATACCGCGGGCGGGATCGTCTCGAACGAGAGGTATACGTTCTCGTTCGGGTCGTAGATTGCAGCGCCGTCCATGACGATGAGCGGCGTGTTCACCATCGCGGCGCTCATCTGCAGGGCGAAGAACGCCGGGGCGTGCTCGGACATCAGGCAGATTCTGGCCCCGTCGTTGTAGAGGTGGTTTAAGCGAAACAGCACCGCCGACGGGATGCGTGAAAACCGATCCGGGGCGAGATCCTGCGTGCGGATGAAGAAGACGAACCGGTGATTTTTGCGCCGGGGCAGGCGGACGACGTTGACGACGACCGCGACCGCCGTGCCGATGAAGATATCGAGGATGCGGACGCCCGCCTGCCG
>CAJOFW010000250.1:3682-6295 GCA_905234005.1 uncultured Oscillospiraceae bacterium | reverse complement strand
GCGGGGGATGTTCCCGACCTCGGGGTTGATTTCGACCAGCGCGACCTCGTCCTTGAAATAGGTGGCGTTGCGGGTGAGCATTTCGGTAATGGGCATGACGTCAGGACTCCTTTAACTCTTTCGTGTCGTTCTCTATATTCTTTCGCGTTTTAAAGATTTGTGGTTTTACGGTTTTATGCCGTCAAAAATCATCCTTGCCATTATGCCACCGTTTTCCGCGCTTGTCAACCACAAAAATGCGAAAAAACGCACAAAGAACCGCCTTCGGCGAACGTGCGGCTTTTGTAACGATTCTCAATACAGCAGCCCGTATGCCTCGAGACACGCCGCAAGCTCCGCCGCGTGACCCTCTCCCATCGGTACGAGCGGCAGACGCATATCGGCGGCGCAGCGGCCGAGAAGGCCCATGGCGGTCTTGACCGGTATCGGGTTCACCTCGCAAAACAGTATGTCAAACAGCGCCTGATACCGGGCCTGCCACGCGGCGGCGGCGGGGTAGTCCCCCTGCGAACACAGCGCGCACAGACGCGAAACCACATCCGGCACGATGTTGGACGCGACGGATATGACGCCCTTCGCGCCGAGGGCCATCATGGCGACGGTATCGCTGTCGTTGCCGCTGTAGAAATTGAGTCCGCCGCCGCAGAGCGCCATGGCGCGGGCAAACGCGGCGATGTCGCCGCCTGCCTCCTTGACGCCGTTTATGTTCGGGTGGCCGGCGAGAACGGCGTATGTCTCCGGGGCGACGCCGACGCCGGTGCGGGACGGGACGTTATAGACGATGACCGGGATATCGACGCGGTCGGCGACGTAGGTAAAGTGTTCGACAAGCCCCGTCTGTGTGGATTTGTTATAATACGGCGTGACCATGAGTACGCCGTCGGCCCCGGCGTCGGCGGCCAGGCGGGCGTGATCGAGCGCCTTCGCCGTGTCGTTGGAGCCGACGCCGCAGATGACCTTCATGCGTCCGGCGCATTGCTCCGCCGTGAGGCGGTACAGAAGCTCGTGCTCCTTGCGTGTCAGCGTCGCGGCCTCGCCGGTCGTGCCGCACACGACGATCGCGGTCACGCCGCCGGCGTACTGCATCTCGATAAGCCGCGTAAACGCCCCGGCGTCGATATCGCCGGCGCAGAACGGCGTGACGATCGCGGTCGCCGCGCCGGTGAAGATCGGTGCTTTCATGAAAAACCCCTCCTCTGGACGGAAAAACGCCGCAGGCTTCTGCCCACGGCGTCATTCGTGTATGGATTTGAAACGCGCAAACTACCGGTTGAACAAATTGTCTGAGCTGCCGGTCGATATTACCGGTCGAAATACCCCTCGGCGGTCAGAAGCTCGGCGAGCAGGACGGCGCCGCCGGCCGCGCCGCGGAGGGTGTTGTGGCTGAGGCAGACGAACTTGTAGTCGTACTGGGTGTCGGGACGCAGACGGCCGATGTTCACGCCCATGCCGCCCTCGCGCATACGGTCAAGACGGGTCTGCGGGCGGTTGTCCTCCTCGAAGTACTGCAAAAACTGCTTCGGCGCGGAGGGCAGCTCCAGCTCCTGCGGACGGCCCTTGAAATCGGCCCAGCGGGCGAGGATCTCCTCCTGCGTCGGCTTCTTCGCGAACGAGCAGAACACGGCGGCCATGTGGCCGTTGGAGCACGGCACGCGCAGGCACTGGGCGGTGATGGCCGGGCTTTCGGCGGTCTTGATGACGCCGTCCTCGACCCTGCCCCAGAGCTTGAGCGGCTCCTGCTCGGATTTCTCCTCCTCGCCGCCGATGTAGGGGATCACGTTGTCAACCATCTCGGGCCAGCTCTCGAACGTCTTGCCCGCGCCGGAAATGGCCTGGTATGTGCACACGAGAACCTTCTCAAGGCCGAACTCGTCCTTGAGCGGATGCAGCGCCGGGACATAGCTCTGCAGGCTGCAGTTGGACTTGACCGCGATGAAGCCCCGCTTCGTGCCGAGACGTTTGCGCTGGTCGGCGATGACGGCGAGGTGCTCGGGGTTGATTTCGGGCACGACCATCGGCACGTCCGGCGTCCAGCGGTGGGCGCTGTTGTTCGATACGACCGGGCACTCGAGCTTTGCGTAGGCCTCCTCCAGCGCCTGGATCTCGTCCTTCTTCATATCGACCGCGGAGAAGACGAAATCGACCTCGGCGGCGATGGCTTCCTTATCGGCGGTGGCGTCCTTCACGATGATCGAACGGGCCATGTCGGGCATCGGAACGTCGATGTTCCAGCGGTCGCCGATGGCCTCCTCATACGTCTTGCCGGCGCTGCGGGCGCTGGCCGCGATGACGGTCAGGTCGAACCAGGGATGCTCCGCGAGCAGGGATACAAAGCGCTGACCCACCATGCCGGTGCCGCCGATCACGCCAACCTTCAGCTTTTTCATGCTAATTTGACCTCCTGAATAAGTCTATGCCGCCCGTGTCGGATGTGTGACACAGGCCGCATTTGACAATCTTATAAACTTAGTGTATAAAGAATAGCAACACTATATCATAGATTTTGAAGCCGGTCAATCATAACATCCGATAATGTTTTCCATAAGAAAGGAAGAAGCATTTGTTACATAAGCTCAAAAATGCGCGGCGTCTGCTCGCGTTTGTGCTGGTGCT
>CAJOFW010000250.1:2846-3668 GCA_905234005.1 uncultured Oscillospiraceae bacterium | reverse complement strand
GGCGGCGTCGGTCGGGGATTTCACGGATGTTCCCTCCGGCGCGTGGTATTATGACGCGGTGTCGTTCGCCGCGTCGAAGGGCCTGTTCACCGGCACGACGGCCACGACATTTACGCCGAACGGGACGATGACGCGGGGGATGTTCATCGCGGTTCTGGGCCGCTATGCCGGCGTCGACCCGGACGTCTGGCGCACAGGCGTCGTGAACGCCTCCGCCGTCTACCTGCGCAGCGGCCCGGGCACGGACTATTCCGCGCTCACAATTCTGTCCGGCGGCACGGCGGTCACGCTGACGGGCCAAAGCGGCGAGTGGTACAAAATCTCGTACGGCTCGCAGTCGGGCTACATGAAGGCCGAATACGTCACGCCGCGATACCACGCGTTTTCCGATGTGGACTACGGCGCGTACTACGCGGGCTACGCGATCTGGGGCTACGAGACGGGCATCGTGGACGGCATGGGTTCGGCGGACGTCTACGCCCCGTCCCGGAACGTCACACGCGAACAGATCTGCAAGCTCCTCATCGGCTACGCCGCCTTTGCCGGTCTGACGCTTCCCGACAGCGGCGACGCCGTGTCGTTCACCGACGCGTCGCAGATCAGCTCGTGGGCGGCCGAGGGCGTGACGGCCATGCAGCGGGCCGGCGTCGTCGTCGGCGAGCAGAACGGCACGGGCTACGCCTTCCGGCCGAAGAGCAGCGCCACAAGGGCCGAGGCCGCCACGATATTCAGGCGCTTCGACGGCACCGCCGTCCCGACGGAAACCGGCGGCGACAGCGGTGAATCAGGCAAATCCGGCGAATCCGGCGGCGATAACGGCGG
>CAJOFW010000250.1:0-2807 GCA_905234005.1 uncultured Oscillospiraceae bacterium | reverse complement strand
GCCGGTATCCTCGTCAATACGCGTTCGTACTCCGACGCGGTCAGCACCGTGACGCTGCGCAATACGAACGGCAGCGCGTTCGAGTACGGGACGTTTGCCTCGGACAGACGCTTTGTGAAGGCGGGGGAGATCGCCTCCGCCACGGTCACGGTCACGTCGAACGGGTCGACGTTCACCGTGAAAAACGCCGCCGGCACGACGGTCTACACGACGACCGGCAATCTTGCGCTGCATCCCGCAGCGACCGGCAAGGCCGTCACACAGGTGAACGGCAATTACCGCTATTACGGCGATTTTGAGCTGCGGCAGGCGTACAACGCGGCGGGATACATATCCGTCATCAACTATGTGAACATCGAGGACTACGTGAAGGGCGTCGTCCCGTATGAGTTCTCGAACGGCTGGCCGCTCGAGACGCTGAAGGCCGCCGCCATCGCCGCACGAACGCTCGTCATGGCCGCCGACTGGAGCACCTACGCCGCCTACGGCTTCGACATCATGACGAATTCCTCGGCACAGGTGTACCGGGGCCGCGCCATCACCTACGCGGAGAGCTACTTCTCGCAGACCGACGCGGCGGTCGAGGCGACCGAGAACGTCTATCTCACCTACAGCAGCGGCGGCACAAACCGGCTGTGCCAGATCTTCTACTTCTCCAGCGACGGCGGCGCGACCGAGGACGCCGCCCACATATGGGGCGGCTCGTACAGCTACCTCATCGGCAAACGCGACCCCTACGAGGAGCCGATCGCCTCTGTCGCCGGGAATTATACCTATTCTATTACGCAGCCCCGCACAGGCTCGACGCTGACGCAGCTTGCCTCGAGCGCCGGTCTTTCCGGCACGAAGATCGCGCCGGACGGCATCCGGATCGAGACGTACCCCGCGACCGGGAACGTGAAGAGCATCACCCTGACCGGCACGAACGGCCGCACCGCCGTCATCAGCCAGAGCACGGGCTTTACGCGGTGGAATTTCCTGTCCGCGTTCGGCTTCACGGCGTACAGCTACAACTTCTCGGTTACATACAACGCGGCGGCGGACACGTTCACCTGCACCCGTCTCGGCTGGGGGCACAACGTCGGTCTCAGCCAGTGGGGGGCGTACGCCATGGCGCGGTATTACGGCAAATCCTATCAGGACATTCTGGGCTTCTACTACGACGGAACCCATCTGCAATACGGAGTATCATAACTTGAAGACATCGGATTTTCTCTATGACCTGCCCGAGGAGCTGATCGCGCAGACGCCGGCGGAGCGCCGGGACGCCTCGCGGCTTCTTGTGCTCGATAAGACGACCGGCGCGATCGAGCACAGGCATTTCTACGACCTGCCCCGGTACCTGCGTCCGGGCGACTGTCTTGTGCTCAACGACTCACGCGTCATCCCGGCGCGGCTTTTCGGCGTAAGGCCGACCGGCGGCGCGGCGGAGGTCGTTCTGCTGCGCGATCTCGGCGGGGGACGCTGGGAGTGCCTGACAAGGCCGGGCCGGAAGATGCGTCCCGGCACGGTCGTCACGTTCGGCGGCGGGGAGCTGACCGGCACGGTGGAGGACGTAGAGGCCGACGGCAACCGGGTCATCCGGTTTGCGTACGACGGCATCTTCCTCGAAATCCTCGAACGCCTCGGACATATGCCGCTGCCGCCGTACATCAAGGCCCAGCTCGACGATCCGGAGCGCTATCAGACCGTGTACGCCCGCGAACCGGGCAGCGCCGCCGCGCCGACGGCCGGGCTGCACTTTACAAACGGCCTTCTCGACGACATCCGCGCCATGGGCGTGGACGTGCGGTTTGTGACGCTGCACGTCGGCCTCGGCACGTTCCGGCCCGTCAAGGCGGAGAACATCGAGGACCATGAGATGCATTCCGAATACTGCGTCGTTCCGCCCGATACGGCGGAGGCCGTGACGCGGGCAAAACGGGAGGGGCGGCGCGTCGTCGCCGTCGGAACCACGTCCTGCCGCACGCTCGAGAGCTTCGCGAAGCCCGACGGCACGATGGAGCCGTCCGCCGGCTGGACGGATATATTCATCTACCCCGGCTACCGGTTCCGCTGCGTGGACGCGCTCGTGACGAATTTCCATCTGCCCGGCTCCACGCTCGTGATGCTCGTCTCCGCCCTCGCCGGACGCGAGAACATCCTGCGCGCATACAACACGGCGGTGGAGGAGAGGTACAGATTCTTCTCGTTCGGCGACGCGATGTTCATCGGAGACGTGCGGGAGGGTGAATAATCGAAAACCACCGGTCATGCCGGTGGTTTTCGATTGTTCGCGGCTGACGCCGCACGCTTCCGCCGGCATCTGACGGGTGCACAGCGTCTCCGTGTCGTACAGCGCACGGGAGTTGGGGGCTTTGGTATAATCAGTCGACAAAAGTCGGTTGTCGAATGTTTGCCATATGGTCAATTGAGACAAATTCGGGGGAATCGGGTAATCACCAACGCCAAATTCCGTGCATCATTGCGAAAAACCTGTTGACAGATGATTGACATATCGGTAAAATCTATAAACAGAAGTCCCGGACAGACTTCACAAGGTTCAATACCTGTTATTTATTTAGGATTACCCCGGGAAAAAGCGCCTGCACTGATTCTTGCGCCGGCCATGGTATTCGCCCTTGCCGCCTGCTGTGTTTATCATGCCGCAGCAGGGGGGTGGGGTATATCCCCGCCCCCCTTTGTCATATCCCGGTGGAAAGGAGACGCCATGCTGTATATCGGTGTGGATCTGGGCACCTCCGCCGTCAAGCTGCTGCTGATGGACGGCGGGGGCAGGATCCTGAATATCGTATCCCGCGAATACC
>CAJOFW010000249.1 GCA_905234005.1 uncultured Oscillospiraceae bacterium | reverse complement strand
CTACGAGGGCGGCGGCGCGTCCATCGTCCGGGCGGCGGTGCTCGCCCTCGCCGGGGCCGCCGTCGGGTGGTTCGGCGCGGAGATGCTGATGCAGAAGAGCTTCCGCGTATTCAAAAAGCGCTGGAAGGGATACGTCATCGTCGCCCTCGTCATCGTGATCGCGTTTTCCTGCCTCGGCGCGGACGTGTGCGGGTTTGAGACACGCGTGCCCGACGCCGCCGACGTACAGGCCGTCTACGTCTCCGCCGGCTCGTTCAGCGCCGAGCTGCACGACCCGGACAGCGTCGCCCTCGCCCTCGACCTGCACGAATCCCTCGCCCGGAACCGCGACGCCTACGCCGAGGCCGGGCGGTCGATCGACGAGTTCACGGCGACAAGCGGCGTCCAGCTCGTCTATATCCTCCGGAACGGCAAACTCATGACGCGCCGGTACACGCTCTACGACCCGGCGAACGTCCCTTCGCTCTCCGGCGACGTTGAGAAGCTGGAGGCGGTCATGAACACCGACGAGGGCATCGCCTCGCGGCGCATCCCCTCCGATATCACGGCGCACACGTATATGTACGGCTTCGTCGACGTCTACGGGCAGGAGGAATCGACGTATATCTCAAGCTCCATCTCTCTCGACGCCGCGCAGGCCGCGTCGCTGTATGAGGCGATCGAACGCGATCTCGACGAGCGCACGATCGGCAGGTACTCGGTCTTTGGCTACGCCGACCCGTCGTATACCGGCGTCACGGTCTACATCGAGGTCATCGAAAAGACCGACGATCTCGCGAACGTCACCGGCGGAGCCGTGGACGCGGAGGTCTTCATGGGCGTCTACGAGGTGATGCGGGACTCCCAAAACACCCTCGCCTGGCTCCGCGACAACCTCGACCTCGTCGCTTGATCGGACGCGGACGACGTACCGGCGTTTGACGCCGGGCAGGCTCCCGGCGCGTACCTCCGGCGCCATGCCGACTGAACAGACAGCACCGCCCTCGGCCATTGCGTGCCGAAGGCGGTGCTTTTGCGCGGGCTGCGCCGTGTATTCACATTTCGCGGCGGTTTGCCGCGGCTGACCGCTCTGCCGCGGCCGGCCGCGCTGTCACGGCTGACCGCGCAGGATATCCATGTATTCCTGCGCCGACAGCACCGGTACGGACGACGTGTCCGCCCCCTCCGCCGCGTAGTACCACGCGGCGTCCTCGTCGATATAGAGCGTGATGATGCCGTCCGCGATCGTGCCGGTCAATGAATCCTCGCCGGAGGTCAGCGTGAACACGCCTCCGTCGTCCGTCCACTGCATGGAGCCGGTCTCGCCGTTGATCGTGATGTATCCGGCGCCGTGTTTGTTCAGCGTAATATCAGAGCTTATCGCGGTGGCGCTCTGCACGTAGCCGTCGAGGTCATACGCAAACAGCGTGTAATGCTCGCCGCCGACCGAACAGGCGGCAAGGCACACAAGCACCACGGCGAGCAGCGCCGTCACCGCCGGCGTGCGGACGGACTTTGCGTGCCTCCTGTATTGGTGATTATCTCCCTTGTATGCGCGATGATTCATCTTATGCAACTTATACAACTCTGTTTACCCCCTGCTCATATATACCCGGTTTTGAATCCCCCGCGTCGACCGTCCCGTCCGCGAGAAAAGCCCGGGTCGCCGATACAATTCTGTCCACGTCGCCGGGCTGCCCGAAGCGGTGATCGGAGCCGGGGAACCATACGACACGGATGTGATTGCGCTCCGCGTATGCCGCCGTGTCGTCCGGCAGAACCACATCGTCCCGGTCGCCCTGCAGGATCAGCACCCGCTCCGGCGCGGTCACCGGCATGGCAAACGCGTCATGCCGGAGAAGGCTCTCATAGAAGGACGCCGTCAGATACATGATCCGGTCAAACCCCTGCGCCGACGGCTCGCCGGCAAGGAAGCGCGCCCTCTCCGCGTCGGAGAAAAAGCCGATAAACGTCCGCGCCATCCGCAGCGCCGGTGAGCGCAGTATGAGCCTTCCGAACGCGTCGGCATGGGCGTTCCGGTACAGCGCCGCGAGATATCCGCCGTAGCTTGTGGCAAAGCAGCTCATCGGCATCGGCCACCGTACGCGGATATGGTCGGTCACGGCGTCGAGATCGCGCAGGCAGTTTTCCACCGTGAGAGCCTCGTCCGGAGCCGCGCTGTCACCGTGCGCCGGCCAGTCGAAGGCGGCGACGCCGATGCCGTCCGCGTCGAGACCCGCCGCCAGCGCCGCGATCTTCGGGCTGCGCCTGCTGCCGCCGAAGCCGTGCAGACACAGCAGGACCGTGTGATGATTGCCGCACACGTTCGCCATGGCGGGGATATCGTACCCGTTCGGGCCGGGGATTTTGAATTCCGTCAGCGCCGACAAGGCCATCGCCCCTTCCCTTCCGGATTCTGCCCCGGACATCATGTCGCCGAAATGGCGCCACCGGTATGATAGTACACATCGCCCGGTTTGTCAAACCGAAGGATACGCAGGGCGAAAACCGGTGATGCCGGGACATATTATCGCCCCTTATCCTTTTTCCCGAAAGAAAAAGAATAACTGTTCAGCACCCGTTTCGCCGGGTGCTGAACAGTTGCGAAGAAACAGCATCACATGAACTCTGTATTCGCCTCGAAAAGGCAGCGTTTCCAGGGCTATGCGCCCGGTAACGAAGCAGAGCCTTTCATCGGCGGACAGTATGCATGCGTTTGGGCGGGCCTGATTACCTGAGGAACAGGGTTCCGGAGGCTGTGTGCTCTACGTAGTCGTCCCAGCGGAGGCCGCCGTCGGAGACGTACAGCTTGCCGCCGCCGTCCGTGTAGTCGGTGGTGATGGTCTCGGTGCCGTCCTCC
>CAJOFW010000248.1 GCA_905234005.1 uncultured Oscillospiraceae bacterium | reverse complement strand
GTCGTAGCCCTGATAGTCGCCGTTTTCGTCGACGTAGCCGAACGGGGCCTTGTCGGAGAAGACGCCGATGACGACCTTGCCGGACTCCTGAATCTCCTCGACGGTGCGGAAGGTGGCGTTGGAGGCCGGCGCGGCCTCTTCCGCGGCGCCGGCGTCGGCGGCGCTGCCGGAGCCGCTGCTGCCGCAGCCGGCCAGAACGCCGATCAGGAGAAGCGCCGCGATCGAGGCGGCCAGTACGCGATGAAGAAGGGTGTTTTTCATGGTTTTTGTCCTCTTTCAATAAATTAATATACCGGGTTTATAGGAATATTGTGCACGCTGACCAACCGGTCAGCAGGGGTTACGGTGTTTTGCGGCCCACACACCCCTCCGGAGGTCACGGCCTGTGCCGCTCCTCGAAGGTGAACGTTTGCAGAAATTCCTGCGCCCGCCGGGTCTGCGGGGCGGTAAAGAACACATCGGGCGGGGCCTCCTCCACGATGACGCCGTTTTCGAGGAACACGACGCGGTCGGCGATGGCCCGGGCAAACTGCATCTCGTGGGTGACGATCACCATCGTCATGCCCTGATCGGCAAGCTCAAGCATGACGTCGAGCACCTCCCGAACCATCTCGGGATCGAGCGCCGCCGTCACCTCGTCGAACAGCATGACCTCGGGGTGCATACACAGCGCCCGGACGATCGCCACGCGCTGCTTCTGTCCGCCGGAGAGCTGCCGGGGGTAGGCGTCCCGTTTCTCCCAGAGTCCCACGCGCCGGAGAAGCTGCTCCGCCTCGGCCTCGGCCTCCTTTTTGGGCCGCTTCTGCACCTTGACGGGGGCCAGCGTCACGTTGTCGAGGATGTTCTTGTGCGGGAACAGGTCGTAGCTCTGAAACACCATGCCGATGCGCTGACGCATCCGGGTCAGCGTGCGGGCATCCGACGCGACGTCCTCACCGTCCAGGGTGATCGAGCCGCCCTCGGGCGTCTCGAGGCCGTTGATGCATCGCAGCAGCGTGCTCTTGCCGCAGCCGGACGGCCCCAGCACCACGACGACCTCTCCCCTGTGGACGGAAAGGTCGATGCCGTTTAATACGGTCTCCCCGCCGAAGCTCTTTTTCAGGCCGGAAATATCCAGCAGAACGGTGTCGGTCATAGCCTTTCGGTTCACCTCCAGCGCTGCTCAAGCCGTTTCGCCAGAAGCGATATCGGCCAGCACACGAGAAAATACAGGATAAACACCACGCCGTAGACCCAGAGGGCCGCCGTCGGGTAATCGAAGCGGTTCACGTCGATGATCTGCTGCCCCACCTTGAGAACCTCCACCATGCCGATGAGCACGACAAGGCTCGTCGTCTTGATCATGCGGGTGGTCAGGTTGATCGCGAGGGGCAGAAGCCGCCGCACGGTCTGGGGGACGATGATATACACAAACGTCTGCATCCGGGTCATGCCCAGCGCCGCGGCGCTGTCGTACTGGTGGCGGGGGATGCTGATGAGAGCGCCCCGGACGAGGTCGCCCATCTCCGCCGTGCCCCAGAGGGTGAAGACGATGACGGCGCTCAGCTCGCTCGAGAGGTTCCAGCCGAAGGCCCGCGTCGCCCCGAAGTAGACGAGAAACAGCAGCACAAGCTGCGGCATGATGCGGACAAAGTCGAGGTAGATCCGGCTGACAGCCCGGGAGACCGGGTTTTTGAGCGTCATGAACATCCCGAACAGGATGCCCAGCGGTATCGAGAGCAGCACGCTCAGAAGGCTGATGCGAACCGTGACCCACAGGCCGCCCAGCAGACGGATGAAGTTTCGCCCCTTGAAGAGGACGCTAATTCCCGAACCCTGCATAGCGCAGCCTCCTTTCGAGCAGCGTCGCCAGAACGGAGATCGGCAGCAGGATGACGAGATACGCCGCCACCAGCATCAGCAGCGCCTCGTCCGTCTCATAATACAGGCCGATCAGATCCTTCGCCACATACATGAGATCGGCCAGCGCGATGCCGCTGACGACGGAGGTCTCCTTGATGAGAAAGATCACGTTCGCCACAACGCCGGGCACGGATACCGCGAGCGCCTGCGGAAGAACGATGTGCACAAGCGTCTGCCGGGAGTCAAAGCCGAGACTCGCCGCGGACTCGAGCTGGATTGTGTCCACGGACTCAAGGCCGCTGCGGATGGCCTCCGCCATGTAGCTGCCGCCGAGGAACGTCAGCCCCACCACGGCGCACACCTCCGCGCTCCACTTGACGCCGATCTTCGGCAGGCCGAAGTACAGGAAAAAGAGCTGCACGAGCAGCGGCGTGTTGCGGGAAAGCTCTATGTATACCGCCGCGATACGGCGCAGGATCGGTATCTTATAATACTGGAGAGCGGCGCAGACAAGTCCCACCGCCAGAGAGAACAGGATGCCCCAGAACGCGATCGTCACCGTGAGCTTCGCCGCCGTGACATACATCGGCGTGTATTTGGCTATGAAATCCCAGTTCAGCAGACCGTTCACGGACGCCGGTTCCCTCCCCTCTTTAATACCCATTTCTCTGATAGGCAAATAGATATTAACACATCACACCGGTTTTGTCAACCGACATTCAACGCCGGAGCGTGCTGTCACAGGCCCCGGTTTTCGTGTATGTTCACGATGGTTCCGCATGATTATCATATGGAATATAACGCCGCCGTGTGCACTTGTCAAGATAAATATCCCGATGCGGCACCGCGCAGACAGGAGACACACGTCCCGCCTGTCCCTATTGCAGAAGCGCCGCAAGCTCCCCCACCGCCGCCTCGACAAGCTCCGCGAACGTCATCGTCCGCACGCCCACGACCCGGGTGCCGCACATATTCACCGGCAAAAGCAGCTTTTCGGCACG
>CAJOFW010000247.1:2976-4010 GCA_905234005.1 uncultured Oscillospiraceae bacterium | reverse complement strand
GTCGACACCGAAGCCCTCGCCGACGCCGGTATACACGCCGTCCGCCAGCGTCTCGGCGGGCATGACCGGTTCCTGTCCCTCGCCGGATTCATCCTCATCGGACTGATTCCCGCCGTCCTCGTCCTCATCCCCGTTTTCCGTCTCCGTGCCGTCGACGGCGGCCTTTGCGAGCGCGCGCTTGACCGCCGTGATGATGCCGTTTGAGCTGTACGTCGCGCCGGACACCGCGTCCACGTTCGGCGAGCCGGCGTTCAGGATCCTCGCGATGACGGCGGTGGCGTTTGTGAAGTACGGGTCTGTCTCGCCGGGGGCGCTCAGCACCGTGATCGAGGCGATCTGCCCGTTTGCGATGACGACCTGCACCGTGATCGTGCCGCCGAAGCCACGGGCGGCGCCGGTGTACGTGCCGTCCCGGTAAGCGGCCGGCTCGGAGAAGCTCACGCTGTCCATGACCGGGGCGACGGTCGGGGCCGGGGTCGCGTTTACGACCGTCTCGCCGGTCAGGGCGTTCCGGATCGCGCCGAGGATGCCGCGGGAGCTGTACGTCGCGCCGGTGACCGCGTCCAGCTCCCACGTCTGGTTTTGGAGCACGGCGTCGATGACGGTCTTCGCGAGCGTGATATACGGCTCCGTCTCACCGGGGGCGCTCACAACGGTTACCTCGGTGATCTGCCGGTTCTCGACCGTGACGCGCACGGTGATGAGACCGCCGTAGCCCTGCGACGAGCCGGTATAGACGCCGTCGTCGTAATCGCCGAGGGCCGCCGCCTCGTCCGGCTCAGGCTCCTCCGCCTCGGGGGAGGCGTCCTCGCTCCGTTCAGGGGAGACAAGCTCCGTCACCGCCGCCGCGACACGCTCCAGCCGCGCCGGGATCGCCTCGAGCACCGGCTTCGTGGCCGGCAGCGACGCGAACACAAGCGCCGCCGCGAACAGCGCGGGCAGCACGAACACGAGCGCCCGCAGACGCGGCCATACGCCCTCCTGTTTCTGTTCGTCCATGGCAGGTAAACTCCTTGATAGCTGCGGTATTGTTA
>CAJOFW010000247.1:0-2847 GCA_905234005.1 uncultured Oscillospiraceae bacterium | reverse complement strand
TAATACGGTATTGCCTGCGTTGTACGCAGTGTTTCCCGGATAATGCGCAATATGGCTCACGCCGCCGGAAGGGGAGACCGCTTCCGGCCGCGTCGGCCATATCACCGTCACCGGGGCCATACGAGATGGCCCCGGTGTGATGGGTTTTGCTGTATGTCAGCTCGCTGCGATCGCGGTGATTACAGGCCGAGGTTCACGACGTACCGGTACAGGAACGTCACGAGCTGACGGCGCGAGCAGGCGTCGTTCGGGGAGAACGTGGAGCCGTCGCCGGTGCCGCCGGTCAGCTTCACGCCCGAGGCCCAGAGAACCGCCGCGTAGCAGGAATCGGTCTTGCTCACGTCCGTGAACGTGTTCTCCGCGCCGGACACGTCGGGCTTGCCCGCCATGCGGTAGAGCATCAGGACGATCTGGCCGCGCGTGACCGAGCCGTTCGGGTTGAAGTTGCCGCTGGCCGTGCCCTTGATGATGCCCTCGTTCGCGGCCCAGAGGACGGCGTTGTAGTACGGCGTGCCCTTCTCCACGTCCTTGAACGGGTTGTCCAGCCCCTTCACGGACGGCTTGCCGGCGATGCGGTAGAGCATCAGAGCGAACTGTGCGCGGGTGCAGCTCGCGTTCGGGGAGAACGCGGAGCCGTCGCCGGTGCCCTTGACGATGCCGTTGTTATAGGCCCAGGCGATCGTCTTGAAGTAGGAGACGTTCGGCGCGACGTCCGTAAACGGATTGCGGAGGATGGTCTGCTCCTCGCTGTATGTATCGGAGCCGGCGACGCGCACGCGGTAGGCGTAGGTCTCGCCCATGACCGTGTCGGCGTCGTTGTAGACGGCGTCGGCGCCCTCGTATACGACGGCCCAGTCGCCGCTGCCGGTTTTGCGGCTGAGCTCGTAGCTCTCCGCGCCGTCGATCGCGTTCCAGGATACGGCGACGGCCTTCGCGGCGTTCTCAAGCGTCAGCGCGGGAACCTCGTCGACAGGCTCCGCGGGGGCCGTGTAGTCGGCGGTGGTCTTGCGGATGATGTAGTTGTCGGAGCTCAGCTCGACCGTGTAGGTCGTGCCGTCGACCGGCTCGCCGTAGGTCACCGTCGTGCCGGCATTGTTGGTGACGGAGCCGGGGACGATCGTGATCTTGCCGTCCGCCACGGCGACGGTCACCGGGTCGATGTCGTCATCGGCGGGATCGACCGCGAGCGGGGTGAGGTAGGTGTACGTGGCGTTCCGTCCGCCGGTGGTGTAATAGACCTTCGCCATGATGTTCTGCGCGTCCTCGGGCAGGCCGGTCAGAACGATCGTGGAGGCGTCCGCGAATTGCGCCGTCACCGTGCCGGTGTAGACCTCGACAAGCGCAAGGCTCACGGGGTAGTCATAGACGTAGTTCGCGTAAGCGGGGGCGGCGCCGTCGGTCAGGTCGTCGTCCTTCGCCGAGCAGTAGTAGCGGATGTTCGTGATGGTCTTGCCGTCAAGACCGGGCGTGACGGCGACCTTCCAGGCGAGGGAGTTGTAGGCCCAGATCTGATCGAGGTGATACAGACCGACCTTCGTGCCGTCGTCCGCCGTGAGCACGATGGCGTTCACGAGCTTGTCGGAGGCGTCCGCCGCGTC
Source organism: uncultured Oscillospiraceae bacterium (assembly GCA_905234005.1). GTDB lineage: Bacteria > Bacillota > Clostridia > Oscillospirales > Oscillospiraceae > CAJOIG01. The sequence continues at coordinate 1,249 of CAJOFW010000247.1, read as the reverse complement.
CGTGACGTCAAGCTGGATGTCGCCCCAGTTCGTGCCGTAGGACACGCCGGCCTCGATGGCCTCCTCGGCCGTCGCACGGCCGGATGTGGCGGTGAAGCTGCCGTCGTCGTTCAGGGTCATGTAATACGAGGGCTTGCCGCTCAGGACGTAGTAGGAGTACGCCGGGGCCTCGGTCAGCGCCTCGTAGCCGACGAGCGTCTGGGAGCTCGTCTGGCCGCGTCCGACCGTCGCGGTCACGACGGAGGATTCATCGGTGATGACGCTGCCGCCCAGCGACGCGAGCACGTCGGCGTTCTTCACCAGAACGGGCCAGATCACGCCCTGCACCTGCGAGCCGTTCGCGCCGCCGACGGCGGTCACGGTGCCGTCCTCGGCGACCTCAGCCGTCACGGCGGAGTGGTAAGCGCCGGCGGCCTTGCCGTAGTTGCCGGTTTTGTTCGTCGCGGAGGACACCGCGTCCACATCGCCGATCGCGGCGCTCTCCGCCGCGTAGAAGGCGTCGTAGGGGATGTTCATGAGAACGTAGCTCATTTCCCCGATCTCAATGGAGACGGGATAGTCGATGACGGCGTTCTGCGTGATGTAGCGGATGTTCGTGATGGTCTTGCCGCCGAGGTCGTACTCGCCGAGGTTCCAGCCCAGCTCGGTGCCGCGCCAGATGTTGTAGACGTGACGCATGCCGTACTTCACGCCGTCGGCGTCTGTCAGCACGACGCCGGACACGACGGTGCTGCTGTCGATGCCCTCGGTGCCGGTGAGCTTGATCTCGATGTCGGTGTGACGGCCGCCGACCGTGACGTCGCCGGTCACGCCCTCGACGGTGGTCGACCGGGCGCTGACAGCGCCGAAGCTGAAGCCGCCGTCCTCGCCGACCGTGAGCTTCTTATGGATCGCAGGCTTTTCGTCGAGGACGTAGTACGCGTAGGACGGGGCCTCAAACAAGGCGTCCTTCCCTTCGTAGACCGTCGTGACCTCGGTGCCCCGGTTCGTCACCGTGATGGAGACGCTGGACTCGTCGGTGATCTGCGTGCAATCGGCCAGCACAGACGGGTCGGAGACGAATACGGGATAGATAATGCCGGTGATGTCGGAGCCGTCGTCGTTCACATGATACGAGCCGGCGGCGAGGGCGTTGCGCGTCTTGCTCTTCGTGGCGGACGTGATCGCGTCCACGTCGGGCGCGCCCTCCGCCGCGTAGAAGGCGTCGTAGGGGATGTTCATGAGGACGTAGCCCGCGCCGGAAGCGGCG
>CAJOFW010000246.1 GCA_905234005.1 uncultured Oscillospiraceae bacterium | reverse complement strand
GGCGGAGGCGCGGCGCATCGCGTCGGTGAGGATCAGAAGCTCCATGAGATTGTCGTTCACGGGCTTGCAGGTGGACTGGATGAGGAACACGTCCTTGCCGCGCACCGGCTCGAAGACCGAGACCGAGCACTCGCCGTCGGCGAAGCCCTTGCACTCGGCGTCGCCGAGAGGGATGCCGAGCTTGTCGCTGATCGCCTGCGCCAGCGCCGGATTTGACCGCCCCGTGAATAATTTGATCTCATGCTGTTGTATCATTGGAATCTCCCCCTGCCCTGAAGATGGTATTTATCTGCGGCCGATATACGCGGCGCAGCTTCGTCTGCCGCCATCGGCCGAAACGGCTTTGTCTGGTATGCGGCCGTGACGCCGCACCGGTTTCAAGCTTAACCATTATACCAAACATCCCTCTGGATGGAAAGCCCTTTTTAGCCGAATGTTTGACATTTTTTTAAGGAGCGCGAAACAAAATACAGCGCCGGGTATACCGGCGCTGTATGATGATCGCGTGGTTTTGTCTAACTCCGTGTAAATCAGATGCGGCTTGCGACGCTGAAGGCGTGGCGGTTGCCCTGCTGGACGGAGGCGGGCTTCTTGCAGTCGCCGATCATGTAGAACTCGGGGGCGCAGCCGTAGAACGCGAGGGCCTCGGCCTCTCTGGGCACGCGGCCGGCGCACATGACGACCGTGTCGGCGGGCAGGCTGTGCTCCGCGCCGTCCTTGTCGGTGTACACGACGGCGTCCGGCTCGATACGTGCGACCTTCACGCCGGTGATGCCGTGGAAGTTCGGCTCGGCCTCCCACGCCTCCCGGAACATATCGTAGTAGTGGATGGCCGTGGAATCGGCGGACAGGCGGTCACGCATCTCAACGACGGTCGTGTCGTGGCCCTGCTGGGCGATGTACAGCGCGGTCTCGACGCCGACCTCGCCGCCGCCGATGACGACGACCCTCTCGCCGAGCCGTTCGGGGTGGGCGAACGCCTCGAGGGCGTATGTGAGCTTGTCCCTGTCCGCGCCGGGGATCGGCAGCGTCAGCATCTCGGCGCCGTTCGCGACGACGACGGCGTCGTAGTTCTCCGCCGCGATCATCTCGGGCGTGGCCTTCACGCCGGTGTGCACCTCGATGCCCTGCTTGTCGAGCTGGTAGATGAGCCAGTTCTTGTAGTCGCGCAGCGTCCACTTGAACGGCGCGTAGTCGGCGTGGACGATCTGGCCGCCGAGAACAGGCTCCATCTCGTACAGCACGGGCGTGTGGCCCCGCTCCCTGAGGAAGAGGCAGCAGCGCATGCCCGCCGGGCCGCCGCCGATGACGGCGACGCGTTTTTGCCGCTCCGGCTCGCGCACGAGCTGGTGCAGACGGTGCTCGATGCCGATGATCGGGTTTACGGAGCAGACGGACACGAACGGGTCATGCTCGCCGCGGCCGTGGCACTTGTTGCAGCGCAGGCAGGGGACGATATCGTCGCCCCGGCCGGCGACGAGCAGATCGCCGTAATCGGGATTCGAGACGTAGGCGCGGCCGGCGCAGATGAGGTCTGCCTTGCCCTCGGCCAGGGCCTTCTCGCAGGTGTCGGCGTAGTGGAAGCCGGCGATCACGCCGACGACGAGGCCGGGGACGTGCTTTTTTATGTACTCGCCGTACCAGAGAAACGGCGTCTCCTCCAGGCAGAAGCTCGTCGGGTGGGCCGGGTCGACCTCCGACGTGCGGAGCTGGACGATGTCGATGTACTCCTTCGCCCTGTTGAGGAAGGCGGCGCTCTCCTCGATCGTGAAGCCGCCGGGGGCGTCCTCGGCCGACCACTCGATCTCGAGGAGGAAGTTTTTGCCGACCTTGCGGCGGACGTACTCGAGCACCTTGAGCGGGAAGCGCATACGGTTCTCGAGGCTGCCGCCGTACTGATCGGTGCGGTCGTTCGTCAGCGGGGAGAACATCTTGGCGGGCAGATTCGCCCGGTAGCACATGTGGATGGACATCATGTCGAAGCCGAGCATCTGCAGGATGCCGGCCTGCTCCGCGTAGGACAGGGCGATCTTCTCGAGCATCTCCTCGGTGTAGAACGAGGGGGCCTCGTGGGCGGGGATCAGCTCGAGGTCGAACTCGGCGGGGGGCGGGGCGGAGAGGTTCTTCGACTGCTCGAACGCGCTCATCTGGCGCTCGAGGGAGCTGCCCTGCTTCGCGACCATCAGCGGGTACGCGGAGGGCGGGCCGACGAAAATCGCCATGCAGGCGAGGGAGTCGAAGTAGTGGATGTTGTCGGCGAGCTGCAGAAGGTAGTTCTGGCAATTCGTGTCGTAGAGGTCGAAATCGGGGAAGTGGCCGAAATCCATGTCCATCGGGAGCTGCTTGCCGCGGGAGAAGTTGTTGATGCCCATGCAGGTGACGATGCCGGCGCTGCGGGCCTTGTTCGCGTAGTGGGCGATGACGCTCTCGGCGGGATACGGCTCCGGCCCCTGCAGGAAGTGGGGCAGGGAGTTGGAGGCCTCCAGACGGTTTTTCACGGTGAAGCCGCGAATCTTCAGCGGCTCGCAGATGTGGGGGTATTTCGGTGCGCTCATAGGTGTGTTCCTCCTGAATGTTGAAAAACGGCGACATATATATTTTGACAGGTATGAGTATACCAGAAACCCCGCCAAATGAAAAGCCCCAAAATTCGCCGCGAACAAAACGCGCCCGAACGCGTGCGCGGCACGTCGTTCGGGCGCGTATGCCCCTGTTATGCTTCGTTGTGCGCGGAGAGGGGAGATTTACGCCGACATCAGGCGCTCCGCTGCCCGGCGATCTCCTTGACCTGCTCGACCGTCAGCCTGAGCCCCTGCGCCACCTGCTCAAACGAAAGTCCCATTTCCAA
>CAJOFW010000245.1 GCA_905234005.1 uncultured Oscillospiraceae bacterium | reverse complement strand
TTATTTCTTCGCGGCCTTCGCGGCGTCAAACTTCGCGAGCATGGCACGCGGGGTCTGTACGGCGCGCTCATAGCGCGGGCACTCCTCGTAGCCGGGGATGCCGGCGAGGTACTTCGCGATCTTCTTCAGCTCCTCGAGGTCGTAGCGGCTCATGAGCGTGATCTCCTCCATGAGCGGGGAGCCGCCGCCGTGTACGCCGGCCACGGCCTGCGCGCCCTCGAACGGGTCGCAGAGCTTCGTCTCGAGCATACGCATGACGCGGTGCGTGTCCTCGGCGGAGTACGCCGGGTTTCTCACGATGTACTTGCTGCACAGCGCGCCGACGTTGTCCTCCTCCATGTAGAAGTTCTCCTCGGTCGGGAGCGACGCGCACACGCCGCCGCAGAGGTCGGCGAGGATCTCGTACTCGTGGTAGATGTTGTGGCCGGCGATGCGCCGTCCGGCGTTCGTGAGGATCTCGTCGGGAACTCGACGGCGCGGTAAGCCGACTGCTGACCGGCGGCGAACACCAGCTCGGCGGTCTGGATGATGTCGCAGAGCTTGGAGCGGACATGGGCCTCCTTCGCGATGTCGTTGACCTCGGCGACGAGGGCGGCCTGGGAGGCGATGACCTCGCTCACGGCGGTCTTGCAGCCGGTGTAGGAATGGCGGTGATAGTGCGCGAACATGAGCGCGAGGTAGCCGGCGTAGCGGCATACGCCCTCGTTGTCGCGGCCGCACATGAACACGCGCTCATACGGCACGAACACGTCGTCAAAGATCGTCAGCGACTCGACGTCGCCGATCTTCGCCCACGGCGCGTCCAGGAATTTGCGCTTGTGGTGCTGACCGGGCAGGGCCATGAGCTTGATGCCGGGCCAGTCGGCGGGCAGGGCGAACGCGACGGCGTAGTCGGAGTCGTCCGGGCTCATGAACTTCGTCGGCAGGGCGATGATCTCATCGACGTAGGGGGCGCAGGAGTTGCATATCTTCGCGCCGCGCACGATGATGCCCTTTGCCGGCTTGCCGTCGAGGCCGACGCCGTCGACGTCCTTCTCCACGACGTGGAAGAACTGGTCGGGGTCGGGCTGCATATGGGCTCTCTTGTACTTCGGGTTGCGGGAGCCTTTTACGTCGGTCTGGGCGCAGTTGCAGATGAGGTCGTTCTTCTGGCAGTACGCGATGTACTTCAGAAGGCGCTGGTGGTACTCGGTGCCGCAGGCCTCGTCGCAGTCGTAGGTGACGGAGTAGAGCGCGTTGAGCGCGTCGGAGCCCATGCAGCGCTGCATGCAGCCGCCTACGCGGTGGCAGATGAGCCGGGTCATGAGCTGCTTCTTGAGAAGATCCTCCCGGCTGTGGTGGATGTTCGTGGAGCGGTTAATGAGCGCCCCCTCCATGCCGGGGATGTTCGACTCGGCGACGCAGACGTCCTCGTAGCGGGGGTCGTTCGCCGTGTCGTAGCACTGCTTCATGACGTAGGTGCCGCCGACGATCCAGTCGGCGAGGTCGCGCTCGGCGCCCTCCCTGCCGTTGGAGCGGTCGACCTTTTTGCCGTGCAGGTAGACGTTCGGCTTCATCGCGAGGAGCCGGGCCTTGTACTGCTCGTATGTACCGATGTATTTTTCAGGCATTGCGGTGGTTTCCTCCCGTTTTCAGCCGGCGGCTGTCAGTTGATGGTCATGCCGCCGTCGACGGGGATCAGCACGCCGGTGACATAGCCGGCGGCGTCGGAGGCGAGGAAGGCGATGACGGAGGCGATCTCCTCGGGCTGGGCATAGCGCCGCACGGAGATCATGCGTGTGACGGCGGCGACGTTCTTCTCGTCGGCCATGACGTCCTTCGTCATGTCGGTGAGCACGTAGCCGGGGGCGACGGAGTTGCAGAGGATGCCGAAGCGGGCAAGCTCGTTTGCCATGATGCGGGTGAGGTGGGCGACGGCGGCCTTGCAGGAGCCGTAGACGGTGTCGCCGATCGGGGCCTTGATGCCGGCGGCGGAGGCGAGGTTGATGATGCGGTAGGGGTTCTCCGCGCCCTCGCGGCCCTGGGCCTTCATCTGCCGGGCGGCGAGCTGGCTCATGAAGTACAGGCCCTTGAGGTCGGCGTCGATGTAGTTGTCGAAGTACTGCTCGTCCATGTCGATCATCTTCTTCGGCTGACCGCCGAGACCGGCGTTGTTGACGAGGATGTCGACGCGGCCGAAGCGCTCGACCGTCTTCGCGATGAGCGTTTCGCGGTCCTCGGCCTTTGTCACCTCGCAGGCGACGCCGAGGGCGGTGATGCCGTCGGCGGCAAGCTCCTCGACCGCCTGATCGCACGCGGGCTGCTTGCGGCCGGTGATGACGACGGACGCGCCGAGCCTGCCCATCGCGACCGCGATGGCGCGGCCGATGCCGCGGGTGGAGCCGGTGATGATGGCGACCTTGCCGGTCAGATCATAGCTGGGAATCATGGGACGGTACCTCTCTTCAATATAGTTATGGTATTGCGCATTGTCCTTCTGTCTGGTATCATACCAGACATCGCGCGAATATACAAGCGGGAATTGTTCACATGAGTGGGTTAGCAAGCTAAATGCGCTCCGATTATTCTAGCATGAAGCGCGGTTGTTTTCAACCGCAAGCGGATTTAATTATTTGTTCGACAAGCGATTTTCACACGTTGTAGAAACGTGGCAGAATGATTTAGACACTTTGCCTAAATCGGGAAGGAGATTTTTTATGGAAATGCGGGATATGACCCTCACGTCGTTCACGGCGGCGCTGGCGTCGGGCGACGCGGTGCCCGGAGGCGGCGGCGCGTCGGCGCTCACGGGGGCGCTGGCGGCGGCGCTCGGGGCGATGGTCGGGAATCTGACGATCGGAAGGAAGAAATACGCCGACGTGGAGGCCGAGATGATCGAGCTGACCGAGCACGCGGCGCAGCTGAGCCGCCGGCTTCTCGCCCTCGTGGACGAGGACGCGAAGGCGTTTCTGCCGCTGAGCCGGGCGTACGGTCTTCCGAAGGACGCGCCGGATCGGGACGACGTCCTCGAGGCGTGTCTGCGCCGGGCGGCGGACGCGCCGCTGCGGATCCTGAAGCTCTGCTGCGAGACGGTCGAGCTTTGCGAGCACTTCGCGGAAAAAGGCTCCCGGCTCGCGGTATCGGACGCGGCGGCGGCGGCGGCGCTGGCCGGCGGGGCGCTGCGGGGCGCCGCGGTGAACGTGCGGGTGAACACGGCGCTGATGAAGCGCCGGGACTACGCCGATGAGCTCGACCGCGAGACGGCGACGTCCGCCTACGGCGACCGGGCCGACCGGATATACGCCGCCGTCATGGCCGGATACGACCGGCCGGGCCGCTGACCGGCCTTTCCCCGCGAAAAAGCGGTTTGCGCCCTTCGCCCCGGACAGGGTTCAGCCCTTCGCTTCGTCGATCAGCTCGGTCAGCTCGTCCGCCGGGAGCAGACCGTTCAGCAGGGCGCCGACCTCCGCGTCGCCCCACCCGGCGGCGAACAGACGCTTCGCGACGGTGCGGGCCGCAATGCGGACGCCCTCGTCGATGCACTCCGAATACTGCGCGACCACCTTGCGGTCGGCACGCTTCAGGCCGCTGCTTCTGACAAGCCTGTTCAATTCGCGATCCTTGTTCATGGGTAACTCCTCCTCATCCTCCTGAGATGTGACGGCAAAACACCGCAAACAACCTGTTCACACCCTATCATAGCACAAATACGGCGCGTGTTAAAGAATTGTTTGTGGTTTTTTACAAAAAATTTTGCGATTTCGCCCCGAATTGGGTAAAATATTCCCGTCCCCGCCTTCCGGCGGCGGCTTCCGACGTCCGGTTCGCCGTCAGCGCGGCGGCGAGGCCGTCACTTCCCCATGCGCCGCGTCTTCTCCCAGGCGGCGATGACGGCGTCCGACGCCGCGCCGCGAAAGCCGCCGCGTTCGAGCGACAGCACGCCCTCGATCGTGGAGCCGCCGGGCGAGCAGACCGCGTCCTTGAGCGCCCCGGGGTGCTTTCCCTCGCCGAGACCCTGTGCGCAGAGCGCCGCCGCGCCCTCGACCGCCGCCGCCGCCCAGCGCAGCGCCGTGGCGCGGCCAAGCCCGCAGCGGACGGCCCCGTCCGACAGCGCCTCGATGAACATATACGCGAACGCCGGCGTGCACCCGCCGAGGACGCTGGCCGTATCCATCAGCGCCTCCGGGCACTCGTCCCACAGCCCGGCCCCGGCCATCGCCGCGCAGAGCGCCGCCGTCTCGTCCGGCGACGCGTCCCGGGCGCACCACGCGACGAGACCGCGTCCGATCGCCGCCGGCGTGTTCGGGCACAGCCGCACAACCGGGTACGCGGCCCCGGCCAGCGACTGGATCGCGGCGGTGTCAAGCCCCGCGGCCATGGATACGAGCACAAAGCGGTCGTCCCGGCTCTCGAGAACGGGCCGCAGCGCGTTAAGACACCCGGCCATATCCTTCGGCTTCACGCCGAGCAGGATATACCGCGCCCGCGCCGCCTCGTCCGGCGCGCCGGCGTCGCAGCCAAGCTCGCGGGCGAGGGCCTCGGCCTTTTCCGGCGACCGGTTTGAAAGAATGATCTGTCCGGGATCGGTGCAGACGCAGGCCGCCCGGGCCAGCGCCCCGCCCATGCTCCCGACGCCGATGAATCCGAGAAGATGCATGGTAATTCCTCCTTAAAATATCTGTCCGGGAACCGGCGGCGATACCCGTCCCCGGCGCAAAATGCCGATTTGTCATTTCCCCGGTTGCCCCGGCATATTGTGTATGGTATAATATCAAAACGCCGCGCAGCTATTCAATCCCCCGCCGCCCCGCTTAAGCTTGCGATTCAAAACCATTTTTGCCGGAAACCGCGCTTTTCGGCAAAAATACCTTCAGGCGAGCCGGGGCGAGCCTCTCGCGCCGACCAAACCCGGCAAAGCCGGGTGCGATAAGCGCGAGCAACCCTGTTCAGCACCCGGCGGGTGCTGAACAGCTACCACGGCGAATCGACCGCCGCCGGCGCGCCGCAGGCGCGGACGGCGGCGAGGGCCAGCACACGCGTCGGATCGAGGCACCCGTCCGCAAGCCCGAGCGCCTCGAACGCGATCGGAAGCTCCGTGCACGCGAGCACGCACACCTCGGCCCCGCGCTCCCGCAGCCCGTCCAGAACGGGCCGCAGGGGCACGTCCCGGAGATCGACCCTTCGGGCCTTGACGCCGTCGTAGATGAGCCGCATGACCGCCGCCTGTCCGTCCGCGTCGGGATAGACCGGCTCCACGCCCTCGTCC
>CAJOFW010000244.1:6524-7399 GCA_905234005.1 uncultured Oscillospiraceae bacterium | reverse complement strand
GTCAGCTCCTCGACCGACGGCAGGCTCTGCGCGTCCGCGAGCCGCCGCAGCGCCTCCGCGATCGCGCCGAACGCCACGCCGACGACCTCCGTCACGCCGCCGCCCTCGGCGTAAAACCGAAGCCCCGACATCGCGGACGCGACGCCGGAGGCGACCGACGCGACGATCTGGTCGTTGTTCATGACGGCCGTATGCCCGCCCAGCGTGCCGACAAGCTCCGGCCCCGCCTCGCGTGCAATGAAGAGCTGCCCCCCAAACGGTGATCCGCCGGCCGCGAACCGCTGGATGGGCTTCCACGCCCCGCCCTCGTACACGCCGCCGCCGGCGTTGAACATGACCGTGCCCTGATACGACGCCCCGGCCCGCCACGCGCTCTGGCTGATCTCCACGCCGACCGTCAGCGTCCGCCTGCCCCACTCCGCCGTGAGGCTGCTCCACAGGCTGGTCGCCGACGTACCCAGGTTCAGATAGACCGGCGCGTACCGCGAACCGCCCCAGTTGTACGTAAGAAAGCTGTCCCACAGGCTCTTCGCCGTCGTCCCGATGGCCAGCCCGAACGACGCGACGCGTGACGCCGCGTTCCACGCGTTCTCCTTCCAGTCGCTCCAGACCGTACCGGCCTTCGACGTGATCTGCGCCGCGAACGCGAGCGCCCGGTCGGTCAGATTGTTCCACCGCTTCTGCTTGAAGTCGTCGCGCACCTCGCTGGCGCTGCCGACGATCTGCGCCCAGAACGAGAGCGCCCGATCCTTGAGATTCGCCCACCTGTCCTGCTTGAACGCGTCGCGAACCTCCCTCGCCGTGCTCGCGATCGTGCCGACGAACGACAGCGCACGATCTGCAAGCGACGCCCACTTCTCCTTAAACACCGTCCG
>CAJOFW010000244.1:0-6444 GCA_905234005.1 uncultured Oscillospiraceae bacterium | reverse complement strand
TGAACGCCGTCCGTACCTCCCCCGCCGTCGTCGTGATCTCACCGACGAACGCCAAAGCCCGGTCGGCCAGCGCCGCCCACTTCTCCTTGAACGCCGTCCGTACCTCCTCCGCCGTCGTTGTGATCACCGCCGCGACCTCCACGGCGAGAGCGCCGGCCGCCGCCAGCGCCGCCGAGAGCGGCGAGAACACGTTCGCCCGCGCCCAGTCCGTCGGATCGGCCAGCGACGACGCGATACCGGCGAGAAACCGCAGCCCCGCCGTCACGCCGGCGTCCGACACGTCCCCGTCGCCGGACGCGAACAGCCCGCCGATCAGCCCGGCGAGGAAGTCGTCCGACGCCTCGAGCGCCGCCGCGATACCCTCCCGCAGCCCGGATACGATGCCCGACCAGTCCACCGACCGCACAAGCTCCGCCACGTCCCGGCCGATGGCCTCCCAGTCAGCCTCCTCGAGGAACGTCGTAAACGTATCGAGCACGCCGATCACGCCGTCGCTGAGCGTCCCGGCGACCCCGGCCCAGTCGACGTTCTCGAACAGCGCGTTCAGATTCTCCGCGAGCGTATCGCCGATCAGCTCCCAGTCAAGCCCGGCGAAGTATCCGCCCAGCGCGTGTATCTTCGCGTTCAGCCAGTCGGCGATGACCGTGCCGAGGTTCGAATCGTGTTCACGCATGGCCTCCAGCCCGCCGTTTACGAACTCCGCCGCCGCGAGGCCGACCTTCGTCCAGTCCACCCCGGCGAGCACCGTATGGATCGAATCGAGCGCAAGCCCCGCCGCGTCGCCGATGAGCCCGCCGATCCGTCCGGCCACGCTCTGAATGTCCTCGTCCGCGAACGTCATCCCGGTCAGAAAGCCGTTCACGGTCTCCGTCACCGCCGACAGAGCGTCCTCCAGCCGCGACCGGAACGCCTCGTCGCCGAGCGCCTCACGCAGCCTGTCCGTGATCTCGCCGACCTTGAGCGCCAGCAGCTCGCCGGCCTCCTCGAAGTTTCCGTTCTCAACCATCTCCCGCAGCAGCTCGCCGAAGACGTTGCCGGTGAGGTCGTACTCCTCATCGACGAGGAGGCTGCCGCCGGACGATCCGGACGACCCGGTCGACGCCGCCGTCAGCCTGTTGATCTGGTCGAACGCCATCAGGCTCCGCTTCACCGCCGCCGCGGCCGTCGTCACGCTCTTACTCGTGGCCGTCGCGCTCTCGCCGACCGCCGTCACGCTCTCCGCCACGTCCTCCGACCGCTTCACAAACAGCGACACGATGAACGACTTGAACGTATTCGCCGCCCGGACGACCGCCGTCATGAATTCGTTCAGCGACTCGATCGCCGGCGTCATCGCCGCCGCGAACGCAAGGCCCATCGAATCGCCGAGCTCGTCCCACAGGCTTCTGAGCGTGCCGATCTCCGCCGACCACGCCGCGAGGATGTCTCTCGTCCGAAACCGGCGCGCAAGCCCCTCGCCCAGCTCCTCGCCGAGGCTCTCCGCCGCCTCCCGTACAGCCTCCCGCAGCGACGCAAGCTCCGGCGCGACGCCAAGCTCCAGCCCGAGCGCCGCGTTTTTCCCGGCGCCCGAAAAATCGACGCCGCCGACCGCCCTCTCGAGGTCTCTGCCGATGCCCTCGAATTTCCGCTCCAGCGTCCGCCGGAGCGATTCCGTCTGCCGCGCAAGCGGCCGGGCGTCCAGCGACACGCCCAGCCCAACGCGGATGATTTCATCCATGCCTCTCGCCTCCTGCCATATTCACAAACGCCAGCCGCAGCGCCTCGATCGCGTCGTCGGCTTTCTTCTGCGGCATCCTCGCGGCCTGCCGCGTCAGCCAGCGCGACCGTATGCGGCGCATCTCCGGCGTGAACTCCCGGAGCCTCTTCGGGTCGTTCTCCGACCGGATCGCCGTGACCCGCCCCAGCGGCGTCTCGCCGTCCAGCCCCGCCAGCAGCGCCGAGAACTCCCGATACTTCATCCCGCCCAGCTCCCGCGACAGCCGAACCCCGTACATGGACTGGAAGCTTGCCGCGACGAGCTCCCAGTCCTCCGCGATGTCATAGTACGGGTCGGTTATTCCCCCGCGCCGCCGCCCTCCGGGTCGCGGCCCGTCGCGAGGGCGATCATGGCCTTCACGACCGTGACGTAGTCGTCCACCTTCAGCGCAAGCGCGGCGAGCTTTTCGCGGTCGGCCTCGGAGAGCAGCAGCTCCGCCGCCATCCGCGCCCCCTCCGCGTCGCCCTTCTCCGCCACGGCGTCGAGAAGCCCGAGCACCGTCAGCGCGTCGGATTTCACCGTCAGCTCCGTGTCCCCGATCACAATGACCGGATCCTCCTCGAATTTCAGCTTGTCTGTCAGATCGTAACGCATATTGATTCCTCCTTGACGGCTCCCGCCGCCTGTTATATAATAGACTTGAAAAATCAAACGAAGGGAGGCCAGCGCCATGGGTACCGAAGCCGAACGTCAGGACACACGCAAAGCAATGGCATACGACCTGATCGCCATCATCGACGAAAACCCAAAGCAGGAGACCTACACGGCCGAGGAGGTCAAAAAGCTCATCAAAACCTATATAGCCTCCTCAACCTCCAGGTAAATATGATTTCACGCAGCGAGAGCGGCCCGTCCCCCGACGGGCCGCTCCCCTGTTGTTTTGCTCTGTTATCCGGCCGTCACGGTCGGGGCGCCGTTTGAGAGCACCTCGAATTCCAGCGGGGCGACGTTCGTAGAGTCCGCCGCGCCGATGTTCGTGACGTTGATGACCGCGTCGGTGAACGTCACGACGGTGCCGTCGGGGAACGTCCACTTGAAGTCCGTCTCGGCGTCGCGGCCGTTCTTCCACGCGAGCCCGGCGACGAAATCGTTGCCGTCGTCGCCGAGGTTGCGCTTGGCGGTGACGGAGACCGTCACGCCCTTCGCGGTCAGCAGACGGCGCACCCAGCCCTCGTGCTCGAAGGGGTGCCACTCCTCGACGCCGTTGTCGAACGCCACGGAGAACGTCTCGCAGTCCGCGATGGTCTTCCAGCTCGCCGTGGACGTGCTCGACACGTCGATCTGGAACTGATTTTCGTAGCAGGGAAACACGCCGCTTGTGGTTGCCATGGTAAATTACCTCCTGTAATAGATGTTCATCTCGACGACGTACTCATACACGCCGCCGTCGTCCGTCCCGACCGGCACCGGCTCCGGCACCAGCGGTTCAATATACTGGATATGCGCCCCGCCGGGCGTGTCGACGTCCGTGACGCAGGCCACCGCGTCCCAGAGCGCCGCCGCGGCCGTCTCCGCCGCGGCGGCGTTTCTCGTCCAGTGCAGCAGCAGGCTCACGCCGCGCACGTCGTAGCTCGACAGCGCCCCGCCGCCGATCGCCATGACCGGCCGGCCGTTTCTCGCCATCCCGTACACGCCGAGGGACTTCTCCTTCTTGTTCTCGATGCGCCCGATGTGGCAGTGCTCCGCCAACTCCAGCGTCTCGAGCCAGTCCCGCACCTCCGCCAGCGTCATACGCCCGCCTCCTTCCGCAGCTCGGGATGAAGCAGCCGCCTGCGTCCGTCCTCGGTCTTCATCGCCTCACGCCGCCGCGCCGCCTCCGCCGCCCGGACGGCCGCCCGATACAGCGCCTCGCGGTCGATCGTCACCTTCACCGCGCTCATTTGAAATTCACCTGCGTGTAATTCACGCTTCCGTCCGGGTTCCGGGCCTTGACGCCCTCGGCGATCGGGCGTTTTTCCCCGAAGACGACGCCGTAACCGCCTGTGATGTTCGGCACGCCGGGCAGGATGTCCCCGTTGAAGAACGCCCTGCCCGTGATGCGCACATACCGCTGCTGCGCGGTCAGCTCCACGCGCCCGCCGTCCTGCCAGCAGCAGTATCCCCGCCGCGACCGGCTCGCCGTCCGCGTCGAGCTCCTCGCCGTCGATGACGAGCGTGATCGGCGTCGTGCAGACGGCGTCCGGCACAAGCCTCGGCCATTTCATGCGTCCTCCTCCTTCGCCGCCGTTCATGTCGATTCTTTTCCTTCAGGAAAATGTATCAGCCGATCACCCGCACGCACAGCCCCGTCTGCCGGAGCAGGGCGTACACGTCCCGCTGCATCGCCACGCCGTTTTCGACGTGCACGTTCCAGCTCTCGCCGGCAAAGCCCATCGACACGCCGCCGATGGAATAGCTCGAGAGCACCGATGAGAGCGCGTCCACGCTCTCGCTCTCAAACAGCGCCTGCCGACAGACGACCTCGCGCACGACCTCCTTCTGAAAATCCGTCAGCGCCTCGAAGCCGCCGAGGGCGGCGATCCGGTTGTACGTCAGGCTGTCCACATGACGCGACGCGGTGCGGAACGCCGCCTCGTCCGGCACGACCGCCTCGTCGGGGAAAAGCTCCTCAAAGTCCTCCCCGTCGGCGTAAGGCTCAGGAACCGGCATTGTCGTCATCGTCCGACGCCGCCGTGACCCTGATGTTGCGGAAGACGCCGGCGGCCTTCGTGGCCTTGAGGGCGATGGCGGCGTTCATCTCCACCTCGCCGGTCTTGACCGCCCCGGCGGTCGAGTAGTCGGGCAGCCAGCTCTGCACCGGCGCGACGCCCGCGAACGACACCGCGTGCACGCCGTCCAGCCCGAGGCGGACGACGTACAGGCTCGTGGTGCCGTCGCTGCCCGTCGCGATGACGTCGTCGTTCGAGCCGCTCTTTGCGCGCATATCCACAAGGGGGATGTTGCCGTAGCACTCCACGGTCTCGCCCCACTGGTTGAGCGCCGTCTGATACATCGTGGCCCGGCGGGCGCAGGCGCGAAGCTTCGCGATGAGCTTCGTATTGCCCATGATGCAGCTCGGCGTGCCGTCGAGACCCATCAGAAACTCGTCGAGCATATCGAGGAACGCCTGATAGTTCTCGTCGATCTTGGCCGAGGTGGACAGATCGATCACGTCCGCGCTGTTTCCGGCGTTGAACTCGGTGGAGCTGCCGGTGACGGCCTTGTCGATGCCGTCGAACGCGTTCGCGTCGTCGTCGGTATCGCCGTTGATGAACGTGTCGTTGAACAGCGCCTGCGCGGCCTTGATCTTCTGCGACTGCTGCAGCTCCACCTCGTTCGCGATGCCGCCGAGGCTCGCGATGACGCGGTCGATCTGGTACGAGCCGCCGAACACGCGGATATCGGTCGTGCAGCGCTGGCGTGTGACCTCCTGCGGCGTATACTCGCTGTTCAGCGCACGGAACGCCGCCGTCGGCTGGGTCAGCAGCCGGGTATACGCGTAGGTCGGCGTCGCGCCGCCCCCGACCGGGGACACGCAGTCGTCGAACATGATGTGGTCGAGGATCCAGTTGTTCTTGGTGAACTCGTCGATGACGCCCATCTGCAGATCATCGAGAACCCCGAGCTTTGCCTGTGCCAATGTTACGGCCATGGTAAATACCTCCTGAATGATGAAAGTGAGAAAGGGGGCATAACGCCCCCCTCCCCGTGTTTTGCGCCGAAAGCGGGTTATCTCCCCATCTCCGACGCGAGCTTTGCGGCGATGACGTCCTTCATGGACATCATGCGGCCCGTCGGCTCACCGGCCGCGCCGCTCTCCGGCGTCAGGCCGACGCGAAAGCCCGCGCCAACCTTCTCCTGACGCTTCTCGCGGAGCTGCGGCAGGTCTGCCAGCACCTTCTCGAGCGCGGCGCGGAGGGCCGTGTCGTTGACCTGCCCCTCGTCCGAGACCACGCCCGCGAGCTCCGCCATTTTGAGCAGATACGGCACGACGGCGAGGGCGACGCCGAGCTCGTCCGCCATCAGCAGCGCGTGATTTTCGAGCAGCGCCCGCTCCGCCGCCGCCTTTGCCTGCGCGGCCTTCTCCGCGAGCAGCGACGGGTCGGGCGTCTGCGCGGCCTTCTGCGCCTTGAACGCGCCGATCGCCAGCGCGGCCTCCTCGCCGGTGATGCCCATGCTCCTGAAGTACCCCCTGAGGACGGATTCCTCATTCTGCGCCTGCCTCCCGGCGAGGATACCCGCGAGCTTGTCGTAATCGAACGCCGGCGCGTCCTGCGGCCCCGTCACGGAGCCAGTGTCCCTGTGTTCCATTGTGATAACCTCCTGTTGTTTTCGGGGTGTCTCCCCGTAATAAACCCGTTTTTAAGGCGGCAAAAAGAGACCCGGATCACTCCGCGTCCCGTCCTGTTCGATTGTCCCGGCCGCACCCCGGCGGCCTCGGCTGGCAGCGGTCAGCGTCCCCCGCCGCCGCCCCCATCGCGAGCGCATACGCCGCGCACACGGCGAACACCAGAAGCCCGATGATGATCTTCACGCGTTTCCCTCCTTTCGTTTTTCGTACAATTTCGTACAATCTGGGATTGTCAACCCCTGAATCTGGGTAATCTGGGAGAAAATCTGGGAGAAAATCCGGGATTGTTTCGTACACCTTCGGCCAACGCCATCAAAAAACCACGGTGCCGCAGCATCGTGGTTTCGTATGTGGTTGT
>CAJOFW010000243.1 GCA_905234005.1 uncultured Oscillospiraceae bacterium | reverse complement strand
GATTGGACACGAGCTCGATGCCGTTTCGCACGGCGGCGAGCGCGACCTCGCGGCTCATGGCGGAACCTATCGTGATGTCGGCCGTGCCGCGCCCCAAGCTGCGGTCGATCACGCGCTCGCCGGACAGAAAGCCGCCGATACGGGAGGCCGCGTTCTTCTCAACGTCCGCGATACGGCCCTCCGCGATCACCGTGCCGCCGCCCGCGCCGCCCTCCGGCCCCAGCTCGATCAGCCAGTCCGCGCACCGGAGGACGTTTGTGTCGTGATCGACCAGAACGACGGTGTTCCCGTCCGCCAGAAGATCGCGCATCACGCCCGTCAGCCCCTCCAGATTCGCCGGATGCAGACCGATGGACGGCTCGTCCAGCACATAGAGGACGCCCGTTGTGCGGTTGCGCACGGCGCGCGCAAGCTGCATCCGCTGGCGCTCCCCGGTCGAGAGCGTGGAGGCTGCGCGGTCGAGCGTCAGATAGGCGAGACCCAGCTCCATGAGCCGCTTTGCGGCGGATTGGAACGCGTCGCATATGCTCTCCGCCATCGGCCGCATTTCGGCCGGGAGCGACGCCGGTACGCCGTCCACCCAGTCGACAAGCTCGGACAGCGTCATCCGGCAGGCGTCGGCCAGCGTGACGCTGCGCAGAAGCGGCGCACGGGCGGCGTCGGACAGCCTCGTGCCGCCGCAGTCCGGGCAGACGTCCTGCCGCAGGAACTTCTCCACCCGCTTCATGCCCTTTTCGTCCCTGACCTTGGCGAGGGCGTTTTCGACGGTGTAGGTGGCGTTGAAGTAGGTGAACATCATGTCGCCCGCCTCGCCGGTCGTCTTGTTCTGGTAGACGATGTTCCGTTTCTCCGCGGGGCCGTGGAACACGATATCGCGTTCGGCCTCCGTCAGCTCCCGGAACGGGACGTCCGTCCGCACGCCCATATCCCGGACGATGTCCTTCATCAGCGACCACATCAGCGTCTGCCACGGGGCGACCGCCCCCTCGTCGATGGTGAGGGATTCGTCCGGCACCAGCGTGGCCTCGTCCACGGTGCGAACGATGCCGGTGCCGTCACAGCGCCTGCAGGCGCCCTGGCTGTTGAAGGCCAGCTCCTCCGCGCCGGGGGCGAAGAAGGTCACGCCGCATTCCGGGCAGACGAGGGGCCGCTCCGCCGCCACGTTCATGGACGGCGGCACGGTATGCCCGTTCGGGCAGCGGTGGCTCGCAAGCCGGGAGAACATGAGCCGCAGAATGTTCAAAAGCTCCGTGCCCGTCCCGAACGTGCTGCGGATGCCGGGCACGCCCGGACGCTGCCGGAGCGCCAGCGCCGCCGGGACATACAGCACCTCGTCCACCTGCGCCCTCTCCGCCTGTGTCATGCGGCGTCTCGTGTAGGTGGACAGCGATTCGAGATAACGCCGCGAACCCTCCGCGTACAGGATGCCGAGGGCCAGCGAGGATTTCCCGGAGCCGGAGACGCCCGCGACCGCCACGAGCTTATGGAGCGGTATGTCCACGTCGATGCCCTTCAGGTTGTGCACCCGTCCGCCGCGCACCTCGATGTGTGTCGGCGCTCTGTCGTCGTGTCTGTCCATGTGTAACACCCCTGTGCTGTCGTTGTGATGCCGGTCGTATGGCCGCAGGATATGCCGTGACTTATTATAATCGCGTTCCGGCCGCTTGTAAAGGCGGCGGCGTACAGCGCGGGGCTGCGGCGGACGGCTTGTCAAACCGTCCGCTTTGATGTAAAATGGCGGCATAAGCGCCGCGGACGCCGTCATGAACGGAAAAACGGAGCCGCGTGAAGCGTCGTGCGGAACGATAAGCGCCCGGCGTCAGACCGGCGCCGCATCCTGTATCAAGGGGAACGGAAATCGCGTACACCGATGGAATCGTATTATTACAATCAGCTTGACAAGCGGCGGCAGAGCGTATACCACGCCCTGAAAACCGGCCTTCTGGCCCGCAAGACGGCCATCGACGTGCCGAGAACCGACCGGAAGACGCTGAGCGACGTCGCCTTTCTCGTCCGCGTGGAATGCCCCGCAATCTTCTACGCGCCGACGTACCGCTATCGCGAGTCGCCGCAGGGCGACACGACGACCGTCCTGCCCGAATACCTCTTTGACCCGAAGCGTCTGCGCGCCCACGCCGACGCCATGCGGTCACGGGTCGAAAAGCTCGTCCGTCCCGCCGCGAACCGGAGCGACGAGGACAAGCTCCTGTATATCCACGATTTCATATGCCAAAACGTCCGCTACGACAAGCTCAAGAAGGCGTATTCCCATGAGATCATCGGCCCGCTGGGGCAGGGCGTCGGCGTGTGCGAGGGCATCGCGAAGACGGTCAAGCGCCTGTGCGACGAGCTGGGCGTGTGGTGCGTCGTCGCCACGTCGGACAACAACCCCGACAGGGGCGTCCGATACCGCCATACGTGGAACGTCGTCCGGCTCGGCGGGCAGTACTACCACCTCGACGCGACGTTCGACAACTCCCTCGGTCAGCCGAACGCGATTCGGTATGATTACTTCCTCCTGAGCGATAAGCAGCATTTTCGTGACCACGAGCCGGTCATCTGGCCTGTGCCCGCCTGCACGGACGGCGGGCGGTTTTACTACCGGACGAACAGGCTCTCGTTCACAAAGCCCGAGGACGTGAGCCGCCGAACCGCCCAGACGATCCGAAAAAACCGCCCGCTCGTCTTCCACTGGCGAGGCGGGTATCTGACGAATGAGACGCTCGCGTCGCTGGCGGAGCTGATCGAAACGGAGGCGGCGAACGCCGGACGGGCCGTCCGCATCTCCGTCAACCGTCCGCAGGCGGTGCTGCGCGTAGAGCCGCTGCCGCCCGGCGAGCGGAGCGCCGCCGCGCC
>CAJOFW010000242.1 GCA_905234005.1 uncultured Oscillospiraceae bacterium | reverse complement strand
TCCGCCGTCATCTATCAGATATATCCCCGCAGCTTCGCCGACTCGAACGGCGACGGCGTGGGCGATCTTCCCGGCATCGTGTCCCGGCTCGACTATCTTTCGGCGCTCGGGATCGACGCCGTGTGGCTCTCGCCGGTATTCTGCTCGCCGCAGGACGACAACGGCTACGACATCTCGGATTACCGGGACATCGACCCCCTGTTCGGCAGTCTTGACGATATGCGCGCGCTCATCCGTGAGGCGGACGCGCGGGGCATCCGCGTCATCCTCGATCTCGTGCTGAACCACTCGTCGGACGAGCACGCGTGGTTTGAAGCGGCAAGACGCGACCGGAACAGCCCGTATCACGACTACTATATCTGGCGCGACGGGGAGCCGGGCACGCCGCCGAACGGCCTTCGCGCCGCCTTCGGCGGCTCGGCGTGGGAGTGGGAGCCGGCGGTCGGGCAGTACTATTTCCACCAGTTCTCCAAAAAGCAGCCCGATCTCAACTGGGAGAACCCCGCCCTTCGCGCCGAGCTGTACGACATGATCCGCTTCTGGGTCGGCGAGGGCGTCGGCGGCTTCCGGCTGGACGTGGTCGACCATCTCGGCAAGGACCCCGACCGCATGATCACGGTGAACGGCCCGCGTCTGCACGAGTTCATCCGTGAAATGCGCCGCGAGGCGTTCCGCGAGGACTGGCTCGTCACCGTGGGCGAGGCGTGGAGCGCCGATCCCGACAGCGCCGTGCTGTACAGCGACCCCGGCGGCAGCGAGCTTTCGATGGTGTTCCAGTTCGAGCACATACTGCTCGACCAGACCGGCCCGGAGAAATGGGATCTCGCCCCCCTGCCCTTTGTGCGGTTCAAGGAGGTGATCGCCCGGTGGCAGACGAGCCTTGCCGGGCGCGGATGGAACAGCCTCTTCTGGGAAAACCACGACCTGCCCCGCATCGTATCGCGCTGGGGCGACGACGGCGCGTACAGGGCGCAGTCGGCCAAAATGCTCGCGGCGCTGCTGTTCGGCCTGCAGGGCACGCCGTACATCTACCAGGGCCAGGAGCTGGGCATGACGAACGCCCGCTATCAGCCGGAGGATTACCGGGACATCGAGACGCTGAACGTATGGCGCGAGCGTATCGGGCGCGGCATGGAGCCGGCGGACGTCCTGCGGTCGATCCACGCCAAAAGCCGCGACAACGCCCGCACGCCCATGCAGTGGACGGACGGCGAAAACGCCGGCTTCACGACCGGCACGCCGTGGCTGCGCGTCAATCCGAACCACACGGAGATCAACGCGGAACAGCAGGAGAGCGACCCCGATTCCGTCCTGCGCTTCTATCGGCGGCTGATTCAACTGCGCCGGGACAATCCGGTGTTCCGGGACGGAGCCTTCCGGCTGCTGCTGCCCGAGGACGGGAACGTCTTCGCCTATACCCGCACGGCCGGCGGGCAGGAGCTTCTCGTAAAGTGCAATTTCCACGGCGAGGAGATCGCCGACCCCCTCGCCGGACGTGAACGCGGCGCGTGTCTCATCGCAAACTACCCGGACGAGGCGCCCGGCCGTCTGCGCCCGTATGAGGCGAGGATGTATCTGACGCCGCTCCGCGGTTAAAGCCCGCCGCGGCACAGATGCCGTTTGAGGGGATATCCTCCGCAACATTTCGGAACGGAAAGGGGAAGCTGGTCATGGGTCAGTCAAACCGAAATTGGCTGGTGCGCGGGCTGGACGTTTTATCCAGGTGCCTGATCGCGGTTCATATACTTCTGTTGTTCCGATGCGCCGAATGGCAGGTCATGCCGGCTGCCGGGGTGACCGCCGCCTGTGCTGCGGCCGGCTGCATCGGGCTGCGGCTGCTGCGGAAGGGCCATTTCCGCGCCCATATGCTTACGCTTTACATCTGCGAGCTGATCCAGATCATCGTATGCGTCGTCTGCATGGGCTGGAGCGCGGGCTTTCAGATCCCGCTGGTCGGGCTGACGCTGCTTGTCTTTTTTGCGGAGTATCTGGGGCGGTCGCTCAAAATGCCGTATATCCCGGCGCTGCCGCTGGGTATTGTCAGCTTTGCGGTCTACCTCCTGGTGTTCCCGTTTTTCTTCCACAAGCCCGGCCTTCTGCCGGTGCCGCAGTCAGCGCTGCTGACGGTGGAGATCCCGTGGAGCGTTCTTGTGTTTGCGGCTGTCATTGCGGGGCTGCGTTCATCCGTTCGGATGACCATGGACTCAGAACGCGTGCTTTCCAACGAGGCGAAGACCGACGCGCTGACCGGACTGTACAACCGCGACGGCTACGACGCGCTTTGCGCCGCCGCCGACCTGCATACAACGACGCTTCTTTTGGTTGACGTTGACAAATTCAAGGGGATCAACGACCGGTTCGGGCATGAAATCGGCGACCGTGTGCTGAAAAAGATCGCCCGGTCGCTGAAACAGAACTTCCGGCGGGAGGACAGCGTATGCCGCATCGGCGGCGACGAATTTGCCGTGCTGATGCCGAATAACACAGCGCCGGAGGATGAAACGATCAGAGAAAAAGTCATGCGCATCAACCGCGAGCTTTCCAACACGGTCGACGACAGCCTGCCGCCTGTTTCCATAAGCGTCGGGGGCGCCCATGGCGGCGGGACGGAGGATTGGACGGCGCTGTTCAGGCAGGCGGACGCCGCCCTGTACCAGGTGAAGGAGGCCGGCCGGCGCGGCTTCCGGTTCTACCGGCCGTAAGCCCTCTTGCGCCTGCCGGCGCAAACTCTGCGAGGCGGCGGGGGCATCTGAACAGCTGCAAGCTCTGTAAAAAATACTGTTTATAAAGTGCGTTCAGCGCGTCAATGTATCCGATATGCTTTGCCGTCTGCACACAGACTGTATGGAGGAAGTAC
>CAJOFW010000241.1:1650-7640 GCA_905234005.1 uncultured Oscillospiraceae bacterium | reverse complement strand
CTCCGGGCCCTGCAGCTGCCGGGACACGCTTTTTGTCTGCAGCAGCCGGTTTTTGAGGACACGGCTGCCCACCCGCAGCGGCGTCAGAATGTGTTTATACCGATGTTCCATATCATGCTACCCTGCAGCTTTCTTCAAATTCCTTGCGGTACTTGTCGGCGATCTTTTTGATCTTTTTGGTGTCGTAGGTCCCGACGCCGCCCTGCAGCTTTGGATCGAGGTAATCCCGCAGACCATCGCCGAAGAGGTTTGCGGCCAGCACCATCACCGCGATGCAGATACCGGGGAACATGCACAGCTGGGGCGCGGAATACATATTGGCGCGGCCCTGGTTCGTGATCATATAGCCCCAGGAGGGCGTGCCGACCTTGACGCCGTACATGCTCGCCTCCATCATGACCGTACCGCCGAGGCCGCCCGCGGCGGTCACGATGATGATGGGCATGATGTTCGGCACCACATGGCGCAGCATCTTCCACAGGTTTCCGCCGCCCAGCACGTCGGAGGTGCGGCAGTAGCCCGCATCCTTCACGGCGATGACCGACGAACGGATGAGCCGGGACTGCCCAATGCCGCCCGGCAGGGACATGACGAAGATGAGCTGCCAGATGCCGTTTCCGACCATGCTCATAAGTATCATGGACAGCAGCATGCCGGGGATGCAGGAAAAGGCGTCCACGATGCGCTGCACGATGAGGTCGAACCACCCGCCCAGCACGGCGGAAAGCGTGCCGATCACCACGGCGATGAAGGTCGTCAATACCGACACGCCGAGGCAGAGGATGACGGAGGTCCGCGCGCCGTAGATGAGGTAGCTCAGCACGTCCCGGCCGAGGTTGTCCGTGCCCAGCCAGTAAATGGTGCCGTTTGCCTGCTCCATGGTCTTGTCGAGCTCCGACAGCGCCCAATAAGGCTTTTTGAGCTTGAAGAGGATGTCGCTGGGCAGCGTGCCGAGCTCCATCTTGAAGGGCGCGAGCACATCCGCGAAGATCGCAACGAAAACGAGTATCAGGATCACGAACGCGCCGAGGGCCGCCGAGGGCTTTGCCCGGCAGAAATCTTTGATTTTGGTCATATTACACCTACCCACAAATCATTCGATGCGCTTCGATACCGGGCGCAAGACCACGGTTCAGCGAAACGGCATGTGCGAGTTTAAAGTTCTTTTTGGTTACTTTTTCTTTCAAGAAAAAGTGACCCCTCCTTATTCCAGCGTGATCCGGGGATCGAATTTCTTGTACAGCACGTCTACGATGACGTTTATTACCATCACGATGAACGAGAACACCAGCACGCAGCCCTGCACCAGGGGATAGTCGCGGTTGTTCAGCGCCGTGACCACCAGCGCCCCGATGCCCGGGATGGAGTACAGGCTCTCAAGAATGACAGAGCCGCCCACCATAGCGGCGACGGAGCCGCCCACCAGCGTGATGACCGGGAGCATGGCGTTTCGCAGGGCGTGGTGGAACAGCACCTTCCGCTGGGGCACGCCCTTGGCCCGGGCGGTGCGGACATAGTCGGCCCGCATGGTCTCCAGCGTCACGGTGCGCACATAGCGAAGCTGCATGCCGCAGTTCGTGACTGCCCCTAAAATCGCCGGGACGATGAACATCTTGAGATTCCGGATGGGATCATCAAAGAAGTGCACATACTCCGTCGGCGGGGCCCAGCGCCACCACAGGGCGGGATAGATGAGCACCACCGTGGCGATCCAGAACACGGGGATGGACATGAGAAGCAGCGAAATGATGCGGATGGTATGGTCGGAGATGCTGTCCTGATGCGCGGCGCAGAAGACGCCCAGCGGGATGGAGATGAGGTTCGAGATGATGAGGATGAGAAAGCCCAGCTCCAGCGACGGCACGATCTGCCGGCCAATGCAGTGGGAGACCGTCTCGTTCTGGAAAAAGCAGTTTCCGAGATCGCCCCGGACGACACCCCACAGCCATACGAAAAACTGCGTGACGGCGGGCCGGTCAAGGCCCAGCATCCGCTCCACGGATTCCGTTGTGGCGGTGGTATCGCCGGCGGCCTGGAGCTTATACAGAAGCGCCTCCACCGCGCCGCCGGGCAGGCAGCGCATCATGATGAATACCACGAGGCACACAAGTATCAGCGTCGGGATGAGCAGCACGATCCGCTTGACAAGGTATTTTCCCATGGATCACGCCCCCTTTCCCGGGTGAAAGCCCGTTTTATCCACAAAATGACAGGCGGTAAAGTGGCCGGGAGAGACCTCGGTGAATTCCGGCTCCGCCTCGTGGCACACCGCCGCGGCATAGGGGCAGCGGGTGCAGAACCGGCAGCCCTCCGGCGGATGCATGGGCGAGGGGATCTCGCCCTGCAGCAGGATGCGCTCACGCTTTTTGTCCACCGCCGGGTCCGGGATGGGCGCGGCGGAGATGAGCGACTTCGTGTAGGGGTGGAGCGGATTCTGATACAGCTCCTTCGCCGGGGACAGCTCCACGATCTTGCCGAGATACATGACCGCGATGCCGTCCGAGATATGCCGCACGACGGAGAGGTCGTGCCCGATGAATATGTAGGTCAGGTTCAGCTCCTGCTGGAGCTTTTCCATGAGATTCACGATCTGCGCCTGGATGGACACGTCCAGCGCCGAGACGATCTCGTCACACACGATGAAGTTCGGCTGCAGCGCGAGCGTCCGGGCGATGCTGATGCGCTGACGCTGGCCGCCGGAAAACTCATGCGGGAAACGGTGCATGAAGGCGGGGTTGATGCCCACCATCTCCAGCATCCGGGCGGCGATCTCCTCTTTTTCTTTTTTCCCCTTCACCATGTCGTGGATGGACAGCCCCTCGGTGACGATGGCGGCGATGTCCATGCGCGGGTCCATGGAGGAAAACGGGTCCTGGGAGATGGCCTGCAGGCGGTTACGCAGGCGCTTCATGGCCTTCTTGGGGATGGATTTGAGCTCCTGCCCCTCGTAGTAGATCTCGCCGTCCGTGTAGTCCAGAAGCCCCAGCACGCAGTTGCCGAGGGTGGATTTTCCGGAGCCGGACTCGCCCACGACGCCCAGGATCTGCCCGCGCTTGATGGTGAAGGACACGCCGTCCACGGCCTTCACATGGCCGACGGTGCGCTTTAAAAGCCCCGCCGTCACGGGAAAGTGCATTTACCACCATGATGTCCTCGAAGGCGGGCAGGCCCTCGTTCATTTTATAGCCTTCCTCAAGCATCGGCCGCCGCCTCCTCTCTTGTCTCGATCACCCGCTCCATGTGGAAGCAGGCACAGCGATGTTTGCCCTCGACGGCGGTAAGCGCCGGACGCTCCGACGTGCATCGTTCGTCCGCGTAGGGACAGCGGGCGGCAAAGGCGCAGGAGTTCACCGGGACGGACGACATATCGGGCGGCTCACCCTCGATGGCGAAGAGCTTGCCCGATTCCCGGTCAAGGCGCGGCACGGCGCGGATGAGGCCGACCGTGTACGGATGGTGCGGATCGGCGAAGATCGCCTCCGTCGGCCCCTCCTCCACGATCTTGCCGCCGTACATGATCTTGACGGAATCCGCGTGACGGGCCACTACGCCGAGGTTGTGGGTGATGAGGATGACGGTGGTCCCCGTCTGCTTCCGCAGGTGGTCGATCTGCTCGAGCACCTGTGCCTGTACGGTCACGTCCAGGGCGGTGGTGGGCTCGTCGCAGATGAGGAGCTTCGGCTCGCAGCTCATGGCCATGGCGATCATGGCGCGCTGCTGCATCCCGCCGGAAAATTCAAAGGGGTACTGCTTCACCCGCTCCTCCGGGTTCGGGATATCCACCATGCGTAAGAGAGCGATCGCTTTTTCCCACGCCTCCTGCTTTCCCATTTTGATGTGGGTCGTGATGGCCTCGGTGATCTGCTCCCCGATGGTGAGCACGGGATTGAGCGCCGCGGCAGGCTCCTGGAAGATCATGCTGATCTCCAGGCCCCGGAGCTTTTCCATCTCGGCGTCGGAAAGCTGCATGAGATCCCGTCCGTCGAACATCACCTCGCCGCCGAGGATGAGCCCGGGCGGGTACGGGATGAGCCGCAGGAGCGACAGCGCCCCCACGGTCTTGCCGGAGCCGGATTCGCCGATGATCGCGGTGAACTCGCCGCGCTTTACGCTGTAGCTCAGGCCGTCCACGGCGCGGACCTGCTTTCCGTTTTTCCCGATAAAATGCGTCCGGAGGTTCTTTACCTCCAGGATGTTTTCCTCCATTTGTTTCCTCCCGTTGCAGATGGCAAAAGCCCCCTACCCATAGGTAGGGCAGGGAGCTTTTCAGATAAGCGGTATCACTGACCGTCGATGGCCCAGATGCGGGCAAGGAACGGGCGGGTGAAGCGGGAATAGCTGATGCGCTCGCCGTTCTCGAGGCCGCCGATGCGGCTCTGCAGAAGCTCGGTCTTGAGGGTCGTGCCGGAGCAGGCGATGATCCAGTGGCTCTCGGCAAAGCGCTGATCCGCCGCCTTGGCGTACTGCGCCGCCTCGTCATTCGTCAGCGCAGCCTGGGCGTCTGCGAGCATCGCGTCAAACTCCGTATCCGTGTGGAAGGTGGGGTTGGCAAAGCCCGTGGAGCCGTACATGAAGATCGCGCTGTCAAAGGACTCGAGGTCCGCGATGTTCTGGTTGATCTGCTCGGGATTCGCGGAATCGCCGCTGATCTGGTGCGCCGCCTGCATATCGGCCACGGGGTCAAGCTCCATGGTCACGCCGATGGCCGCGAAATAGGTCTTGATGAGAAGATACAGATCCTGATCGGCGTTGGTGTCAAGCGCCACCGTGAAGGTGAAGCCGTCAGGGTAGCCGGCCTCGGCCAGCAGGGCCTTGGCACCCTCGGGATCGTAAGTGTACTCGCCCAGAAGCTCCGCGTCCCAATCGGGGATGGAGGACCACTCGGAGCGCGGCGCGATCCACAGGCCCGCGAGGTTCAGCGGGGTCTCATAGCCGTAATACGCGGCGTTCACCTGCTCGAGATTGACCGCCTTCTGCAGGGCGACGCGGACGCGGATATCGGAAAACGGCTCCTGGTTGACCTTCAGGGCGATGCCCGCGGCGTTGGAATCGAGGTAGATGACCTGCAGATCGCCACCCAGGGCGTCAACGATCTGCTGCGTCTGGTCCGGGGTCAGGTTCGCGTCCAGGGACACATAGTCGAGATTTCCCGCGATGAAGGAGGCCTGGATGGAGGCCGCGTCCTGCACGGCGGTGAGGGTCAGGCTGTCCAGATAGGGCAGGCGGTTCTCGGGATGGCGCTCGTCAAAGTCATAGTAATTGGCGTTGCGCTCGTACTTATAGTAGGAATCCGGCTCATAGCCCACCAGGACGAACGGACCGGTGCCGCAGGCGTAGTGCCAGTCGTTGCGCTGCTCCTCGGAGAGCGTATCCCACTCGACGCCGGTGATGTTCACCGCGGTGTACATGAAGGTCTCCAGCACGGACTCGGCCTCGCTCGCCAGATGGAACACCACCTGATAGTCGCCCTCGACCTCCACGGGAGAGGGATAGGTGAAGTCCAGGATGCCGCTGAAAATACTTGGCCAGCTGATCTCATAGGAGGCCATCTCCGCAGAGCCGCCCTCGCCGGTACCGAGGATGCGGTCATAGCTGAACTTCACGTCCTCGGCCGTCAGATTGCGGCCGCCGAAGACATCATACTCAGCGTCCTTCTCCTGGAAGTACACGTCGTCGCGGATGGTGACGTGCAGGTCGGAGGTGCCGTCGCCGTTCCGGACCCAGTCCCAGCTGTCGGCGATCTGCCCGGCGATGTACTTGAGCGGCAGGACGTTCGCGTCAAAATTGTACTGGCTCGGATCGTTCAGCCCCCAGTCCGGACCCCAGAGGGACTCGAGCCACAGGCTGTAGGTGTAGGACTCCGCCATGGCGGGGTCGAACACGCTGTTGAAGTTCTTGTAGTAGATCGTGGCGCTGCCGCCGTAGACAGGCTCGCCGGGTTCCGCTGCGGGAGCGGCAGGCGCGGCCTCCGCGGGAGCATCGGCAGCAGC
>CAJOFW010000241.1:0-1611 GCA_905234005.1 uncultured Oscillospiraceae bacterium | reverse complement strand
GAGCCGCCGCAGCCGGCCAGGCACAGCGCCAGCAGCATGGCCAGCGTCAGCAAAAGGGCTGTTGTGCGTTTCATCTTTTTATACCTCCAAAATACAGTTTGTATCCTATCTTTGTTGCTATTATAGGTTCTGCTGCCATATGGCCGCAAGTGACAGTTTAGGCGTCATTTTACCACGCCTCTCCGCGTCCTCTCGCGTTATAAGAGGATCGTTGTTGGATCATAAAACGTCATTATAATCCCTATATGCTATATCCGGCCATATAGTTGTGCTATCCGATCGTTATTACGATTTCGCCCTCATAGGTCCCGGGGGCGATGGGCGTCTGCACGCCGTTTACGGTCATGGAAAGCGTCTGCCCGTCCGCCGCTTTCACAGCGGCGCCGTCTCCGATGGTCAGCGCGGAGAGATAGCTGTCGTGCGTGACCGTCCAGACGGAACCGTCCGTGAAGGAGGCCGCCGCTCCGGCCGCGTCCGCGCCGGTGTAGTTGCCGTTTCGGAAGGTATACGCGCCCGTGCCGTCGATATAGCCGATCTCGCCGTCCCAAAGACCGTCGTTTCCAGCGGCAAAGCTGCCGGTGAAGTCAGTGCCGGAGAAGTTTACTGTGCCGGCAGTGATGATACCGGATGCGCCCTCGCAGTCGGCAAGGTTTACGGTTCCCTTTCCCACGGAAAAGAAGCGGTAGTCTTCGCCAATGGAATCGTCATAGATAAAGGTCACGTTCTTTACATCCACACTCCCGGAGGCGTCAAAGAACGCCACGGGAATGCTGGAAAGGTTGCTCGCGCCGAGATACGGCACATCGGAGAAGTCCGCCAGGGCGTCAAGACTGTATTTCCCGTCGACGGGCTGATACTGGAAGCCATTTCTCATGATGGCGTAATAGGTATTGTCGAACATGGAATTGCGCAGGAGAACGTCATCCGCCGCGTAATAAGCCTCGCCGTAACCGTAGCGATCCGCGATATCGTTCACCGCTGCGAAGAAAGCCGCTTTGCCGCCCCAGGCGTCGATCTCATCGGCATATTCGGCGTACAGGTCGGCGTAGGTGCTGCCGACGCCGCTCATGACATAGCTCAGAAGCGTGGTTCCGCCGGTGACGTCATACCAAAGCTGGGCGATCTCCGCCGCGGCCGCGCCGTAGACATAGCCGTCCCCGGCATATCCCCTTTCTCCTGATACTTTAGCAGGAGGACAAAACGTTCGTTTATCCTGTACTATCCATTGCTTACGCTTTTGACGGCAGAATGATCTGGCTCGGACAGGTCTGGATGATCTCGCCGTCGAGGTTCTCTGCCCAGAGCGCCACGTCACAGAAGTGTTCGCCCTTGTCATTGATCCCCTTGCCGGTGATGCAAGCCTTGCCGATGACGGTATCGCCCTCGGCGCCGTGCCGCTCGCAGCCCCGGCCTTCATAGCCGGGCACCTTGAGGAACATATCCTCGTCGATGGGCCGGACGCGCAGCTCCTTGAAGAACGGGAACAGGCCCCAGCCGAAGCGGGACACGCGGCCCTTATTGCCGACGAAATTCGTCAGCGTGCGCACCGCCACGCGGGCGATGGTGTCGTTGTAGGAAACGCCGCGCATACCGGGAATGTTCCGGCCGGAG
>CAJOFW010000240.1 GCA_905234005.1 uncultured Oscillospiraceae bacterium | reverse complement strand
AACATCATCCGCAAGGTAGGCGGCAGCGCCGAGGTCAAACGGCATTTGGAGGATCTCGGCTTCGTCGCCGGCGGCAGCGTAACGCTCGTGAGCACGCTCAACGGCAGCGTGATCGTCCGCGTGAAGGACTCCCGGGTGGCGATCAACGAGGACCTCGCAAGACGAATCATGATATGACCGCCCGCACGCCGCATACATATTCATATACGCATACATCATATTCATACACGATCCATACAGGAAGGAGAACACGCAATGAGAACCCTGAGAGACGTCGCGATCGGCGACAGCGCCGTTGTCGTGAAGCTGCACGGCGAGGGCGCGGTGAAGCGCCGCATCATGGACATGGGCATCACGAAGGGCACGGGCGTCTACGTCCGCAAGGTCGCGCCGCTCGGCGATCCCATCGAGGTCACGGTTCGCGGCTACGAGCTGTCGATCCGCAAGGCCGACGCGGAAATGATCGAGGTGGAATGACGCGGCGGACGGGCGCACCGTACCCCGCGTTTTTCAAGAGCGACAGTTAATGAAAGCTAATCATCAGACACGTTCAGCGGGCCAATCGCCGGACGCGTTCATCCAAGCCAATTATCAGAAAGGAACGGAACCCTCATGGAGCTTCGCATAGCCCTGGCGGGCAACCCGAACAGCGGCAAGACGACGCTGTTCAACGCCCTGACCGGCTCGAACCAGTTCGTGGGCAACTGGCCGGGCGTCACGGTGGAGAAAAAGGAAGGCAAACTCAAAAAATACGACGGCGTGACGATCACCGACCTGCCCGGCATCTACTCGCTCTCCCCCTACACGCTCGAGGAGGTCGTCGCGAGAAACTACCTGATCGGCGAGCGGCCCGACGCGATATTGAACATCGTGGACGGCTCGAACCTCGAGCGCAACCTGTACCTGACGACGCAGCTCGTGGAGCTGGGCATCCCGGTCGTCGTCGCGATCAACATGATGGACGTCGTGCGCAAAAACGGCGACCAGATCAACACCGACGAGCTGTCCCGTCAGCTCGGGTGCCGGATCGTGGAGATCTCGGCGCTCCGGGGCGACGGCGTCATGGAGGCGGCGGCCGCCGCCGTGGAGGCGGCGCAGGGCGGCAGGACCGTTCCCATGCACACGTTCTCCGGCCCGGTGGAGCACGCGCTCGCGCACATCGAGGAGGCCGTCGTACACGGCCTGCCCGAGGAGCAGCAGCGCTGGTACGCCATCAAGGTGTTCGAGCGCGACGACAAGGTCATGGAGGCGCTGGACATCCCCGCTGACACCCTCGCCCACATCGAGCGCGACATCGCCGCCGCCGAGACGGAGCTGGACGACGACGCGGAGAGCATCATCACAAACGAGCGCTACGTCTACATCGCGCAGCTCATGAAGGGCTGCTGCAAGAAGAAGGCCGTGTACGCGCTCACGACCTCGGATAAAATCGACCGTGTGGTCACAAACCGCTTTCTGGCGCTGCCCATTTTCGCGGTGGTCATGTTCCTCGTGTACTTCATCTCGGTCACGACGGTCGGCACCTGGGCGACGGACTGGGCCAACGACGGCCTGTTCGGCGACGGCTGGCACCTGTTCGGCATCGGCTCGTCGGCGTATGACGACGCGATGACCGACTACGCCGTCGAAAACGTCTGGACCGACGAGCTTGTCGCCATCGTGGACGCGGCCGAGGCCGACGGCGTGGTCGGCGCGGACGAGCTCGCCGCCGCCATCGAGGACGAGGACTTCGGCGCGTTCGACGAGGCATACGGCTCCTACGCCGACGCCCTGGCCGAGGCGGATTATGACATCGCCGGCCTCTGCGACGCGGCGCTCGAGGACGCGCCCGACCCGGCGGATTACGGCGTGTGGGTGCCCGGCATCCCGGTGCTCTTTGATGACCTGCTCGACCGCGCCGGCTGCGCGGAGTGGCTGCACAGCCTGATCGTGGACGGCATCATCGGCGGCGTCGGCGCGGTGCTCGGCTTCGTGCCGCAGATGCTCGTGCTGTTTTTGCTGCTCGCCTTCCTCGAGTCCTGCGGGTATATGGCCCGCATCGCGTTCGTGCTCGACCGCATCTTCCGCCGGTTCGGCCTCTCGGGCAAGTCGTTCATCCCGATGCTCATCGGCACCGGCTGCGGCGTGCCCGGCATCATGGCCTCGCGCACGATCGAAAACGAGCGTGACCGGCGCATGACGATCATGACGACGACGTTCATCCCCTGCGGCGCGAAGCTGCCGATCATCGCGCTCATCGCGTCGGCCCTGTTCGGCGGGGCGTGGTGGGTCGCGCCCAGCGCCTACTTCGTCGGCATCGCGGCCATCATCATCTCCGGCGTCATGCTCAAGAAGACGAAAATGTTCGCCGGCGAGCCCGCCCCGTTCGTCATGGAGCTGCCCGCCTACCACTGGCCGACCGTCTCGAACCTGCTCCGCTCCATGTGGGAGCGCGCCTGGTCGTTCATCAAAAAGGCCGGTACGATCATCCTGCTGGCGTCCATCGTCATCTGGGCCGGCTCCTGCTTCGGCACGGTCGACGGCGCGTTCGGCTTCAGCACCGAAATGGAGCTGGAGGACAGCGTCCTCGGCGTGATCGGCGGCGCGATCTGCTGGATCTTCACCCCGCTCGGCTTCGCGAACATCAAGGCGACCATCGCCACGATCATGGGCCTCGTCGCCAAGGAGGAGGTCGTCGGCGTGTTCGGCGTGCTCGACTTCGGCGGCATGACCCCGCTCGCGGCGTATTCCTTCCTGATCTTCAACCTGCTCTGCGCCCCCTGCTTCGCGGCCATCGGCGCGATCCGCCGCGAGATGAACAACGCCAAATGGACGTGGTTCGCGATCGGCTACCAGTGCGTGTTCGCCTACGTCGTGTCGCTGATCGTCTACCAGCTCGGCTGCCTGTTCTCCGGACAGGCGCACATCATCGGCCTCATCGCCGCGATTGTCCTGCTTATCGGCATCATCTATATGCTGTTCATCCGCAAATACAGCGAGGCGACCACGCTGACGGAGAAGGTGCGGGTTTAAGGCAACACCGCACAAATAGGAGGCGCACGTCTTCGGGAATACACAAAGTATTCCCTGCGTTTTTTGTTTCATCTGCCGAAAAATCTGACTGCGCAATCCGCACACCCCTATTGTGCGGTATTGCCTTAACAGCCGGGCAGCGCGTATGAGAAAACGAAAGCGTACAAGGGAGGCTATATTATGTCTACCATTCTGATCGGCCTCGGACTGGTCGGCATCGTCGCCGCGATCATCGCGGGGATGGTGCGGGACAAAAAACGCGGCGCGTCCGCCTGCGGCGGCGACTGTGCCGGCTGCGGCGGGTGCAGCGCGTGCCGGGAGAGGCCGTAATACATTCGCCTGCATCGAATACGATCCGGGAGAATCGAAGAAAAATCCCCCATACAACCCCAAAAACCGCGGCGGTACCGTGACCGCCGCGGTTTTTTCACGTTCGTTTAATCGTATCGTGTTATGATGATTTGATGAATGCAATCACACAGAAAGGAGACAATCGACATGAAGAAACTGATTGCGCTGCTGGTTTGCGCCGTCCTCATCGCGTCGATGGGTTCCGGGGCGTTCGCCGCGTCGTCGGAGCCGACGCTTGCGGAGGTCTACGCCGCCGCCCTTGACGCGCAGAAGGCCGCGCAGAAGGCGCTGGACGCGCAGGCGATCCAGAACGTCATGAGCCGCCATGTGCTCTATCACTGCTACGGCGAGCACCGGGAGGAGATGGAGGAGCTGTGGGTGCAGGAGCCGGCGAATCAGGCCACCGCCGTCTTTGGCCGCAACCAGGGCTATGAGGTCGGCTACGACTACATCTGGCAGTCCTACGTCGTCGAGCACGACGCGTCGTGGCTCACGAGCGCCACGGAATGGTGCCTCGAAAACGGCGTGGACATCAGCGGCATGACCGACGAGGAGATCATCGACGTCTACGGCGGCGTGGGCCAGCTCCTGCTCCACGTCACGACGACCGCGATCATCGAGGTCGCGGACGACGGCCTGACCGCGAAGGGCTACTGGTACACGCCGGGCATGCTCAAGCAGACCGACTTTGACAACGCCGATTCGATGTGGGAGAACTACGGCGCGGACTTCATCAAGGAGGACGGTGAGTGGAAGCTCTGGCATCTGCATATGTACACCGACTTCCAGACCGACGACCAGCGGCGAGCTGGGCGGCGCGCCCGGTACGACCGGCGTCGGCGCCCCTCCGGGCGGCGCGCCCGGCGGCGGTATGTCCTCGTCGTCCGATGTGGACACGACCGGCTGGATCGGCGGCACGATCAACCAGTCCACCTATAAGCAGTGGAGCACCAGCCGTCTGCGCTCCGAGATGGCGAGCTTCCCCATCCCCCTGCCCTACGAATCCTGGAGCTTCGACGAGCCGAACTACGGCGTCACCGTCGAGCAGTACGCCTCCCTCGGCATCGACGTGAACGACTGGTACGCCGCGCACGGCATGGCGTAAGCGATCCTCCGGCGCAGGGGGAAGCGTTTCCCCATGATGCATCAAATCCCCCTCGTCTGGCAACACTATTGCTGACAGACGAGGGGGATTGCCATGCAATGCAAGGTGGAGATCTGCGGCGTCAATACGGCGAAGCTGAAGGTTCTGAAAAACGAGGAGACACGGGCGCTGCTGGTACGGGCCAAAAACGGCGACGCCGCCGCCCGTGATGAGCTGATCGCCGGGAACCTCCGGCTCGTGCTCTCCGTCATACAGAAGTTCTCCGGCCGGGGCGAGAACGTGGACGACCTGTTCCAGGTGGGCTGCATCGGCCTCATCAAGGCGATAGACAATTTCGACATCAGCCAGAGCGTCCG
>CAJOFW010000239.1 GCA_905234005.1 uncultured Oscillospiraceae bacterium | reverse complement strand
ACTTCCCCCGCGCCGGGCGGCAATCCGCTCGGAGAGAAGCCCGTCGGCAGGCTGCTTTTGCAATTCGCGATACCGTCCATCGTCAGCACGCTGGTCGGCTCGCTGTACAACACGGTGGATCAGATATTCATCGGCCAGCGCATCGGCTATCTCGGCAACGCCGCCACGACGGTCGCGTATCCGCTGACGTTTCTGTGCGGCGCTCTGACGCTGCTGTTCAGCAACGGCGCGGCGGTGAATTTCAACATCCTGAACGGCCGGGGCAAACGCGACGAAGCGATGACGTTCGCCGGAAACGGCCTTGCGCTGATCGCCTGCGAGGGGCTGCTTGTCGCTCTGGCCGTCGGGCTGTTCACGACGCAGTTTACGAACCTGTTCGGCGCGACGGAGGCGGTCTTCCCTTACGCGGTGACGTATATCCGCATCATCGCCGTCGGCGTTCCTTTTCTCGCGCTCACCGCCGGCGGCACGCTGCTCATACGCTCGGACGGAAGTCCCCGGTATGCCCTCGTGTGCTCGATGGCCGGCGTAGCGCTGAACTTTGTCCTCGATTATCTGTTCCTGTACCCGCTGGACATGGGCGTCGCCGGGGCGGCGCTGGCCACGATTCTCGGGCAGATCCTCTCCGCCGTCATGGTGATCGCGTATATGTTCCGGTTCAAAACAGGACGCTTCGAGCCGCGCCATTTCCGTCTGACGGGCGCGAAAGTGGGCAAAATCGCCGCCATCGGCGCCGCGCCCAGCGTCAATCAGGCCGCGATGATGGTGATGAACCTCGTCCTGAACAGCGCCCTGCGCCGGTACGGAGACCTGTCCGTCTACGGCGGAAGCGAGGCGCTGGCCGCCGCCGGCGTGGTGACCAAGGTAAACTTCCTGTTCTACTCCACGATCATCGGCTGCGGCATCGGCGGCCAGCCGATCCTCGGCTTCAACTACGGCGCGAAAAAATACGACCGCGTGATCCGAACCTATTACGCCACGCTGCGTTACGCCCTGATCGTCGGCGCGGTGGAGACGCTGTGCTTCCGGCTGTTCCCGCACCGGATTCTGTTGGCGTTCGGCAGCGGCGTCGGCGGATATGAGGCGTTCGCCCTGCGGTATATGCACGAGTTCATGCTGCTCGTCGTCCTCTCCGGCGTCCCGCCGATCTCCATGCACGTCATGACCTCAACCGGCAAGGGGCGGCGCGGCATCATGATCTCCCTGTCAAAGCAGCTCACACTCATCACGCTGCTGCTGGTTTTGCCGCTGTTTTTCGGAATCGACGGCGTATTGTACGCCGGCCCGGCGGCGGACGTCATCGCCGCGATCGTCTCCTGTCTGGTTCTGCGCCCGGCGTTTGCCCGTATGCGGCAGGAGCCGGACGGGCCGTCGCTGTGACGGAACAACGAAAACACTCGTGGAAGCTTCGCCGGAGGCGGGCCTTCATACTGTTCCCCGATTAAAAGCTTTGTTTCGTTACCGGGCGCAAAACCTTGGAAGCACTGCCTTTTCGAGCGAATACAAAGTTCTTTTTGATACTTTTTCTTTCAGGAAAAAGTATCGCGAGTGTTTTCACGGGGTGGGTTCCGCGGACGACAGGTTCATGCCGCCGCCGATGATTCTGTCCTTGCCGCTTCGTTTCGATGCGTACATCCGGTCGTCCGCCATGCGAAGCATCATCCGCAGGTCGCTGTCCGTCTCGATCCTGCCGTGCACATAGCCCACGGAATAGCCCGGCGTGACTCTCTCGCCGTTCGCGGTGAATACGGGCTTGCTCTCCATGACGCCGCGCAGCTTCTCGAGAAAGGCCGCCTCGTCCGTGTTTGGGTATATCACGAGAAACTCGTCGCCGCCGTAGCGATAGCAGTGCTCCCGGCCGAAGCGTTCCGCCAGCAGGGCGCCGGTGCGCCACAGAACGTCGTCGCCCTGATCGTGGCCGAAGCGGTCGT
This sequence comes from uncultured Oscillospiraceae bacterium, assembly GCA_905234005.1. Classification (GTDB taxonomy): domain Bacteria; phylum Bacillota; class Clostridia; order Oscillospirales; family Oscillospiraceae; genus CAJOIG01. The sequence goes on along the minus strand of CAJOFW010000239.1, from coordinate 972 downwards.
TGATGGACTTGAAATCGTCCACGTCCATCATCATGACGGTAAGCTCCATGTCGCGATAGGTGGGATAATCCTGCCGAAGCGCCAGACGGTTCCGAATCCCGGTCAGGCCGTCGGTGAGAGAGGACTCCTGCAGACGACGGTTTTCCACCCGCAGCTTTTCCGTCAGCGTCTGGATCTCCCGGAAGGCGTACAGCTCCCGGCGCTTCAGCTCGCAGACAAAGAACATGTCCACCAGTATGCCGAAGATGGACACATAGACCTTGCGCATATTCTCATCGGTGAAGGAGAGAAAGCTGTTGTCCGTGGAGAAGAAATACAGCGTGTACAGAAACATGATGACGGACGCGAGCACGCCGCCGGCGTATCCGAAGAGCGCCGAACAGATGACAAGCCCGGCGATCAGAACCATGTTCGGGTTCGGGACGTGCAGATAATACACAAAAAACAGCAGGGCTGCCATCGCAAGCCCCGTGAACAGCAGCTTCTCCCAAAGACGCGGCTCCATATGCAGCGGGAGAAAGTGATTGTCGCGCTTATTGTTGCTCATATTTGTTGTCTCCATGACCGACCTCTTATCGTGTGTTGGTGATGATTTGGAATCAGGCGTCGAACGGCTCCGATTCCGATACGGCTCCGATATTGAATAAATATTTTAGCATACAGGCCCCGCGATTGCAACCCGCTTGTCCCCTGCGACATGAAAACGATTCTGTGACATGAAAACAAACGATTGCAACCGACCGGCCCGACGCGGGCGGCGTCGGTGAGCGCGCAGCACGGGCGGGGCGGACGGTGAAATGTCACTGTCCGCCTCGCCTTTGTTCTCCGGCGGCACAGCCGTCAGGCCGCACGCGGAGATTACGGGAGCGCCGCGTAATTCTCCTTCAGCGTCAGAATCCGCAGCACGCTCTCGTCGATGCGGGCTTCGGGTATCTCGCCGCTCTCCACGGCCTCAACGAGGGCGTTCACGGC
>CAJOFW010000238.1 GCA_905234005.1 uncultured Oscillospiraceae bacterium | reverse complement strand
GGTCGTACGCCATGCCCATCATGAGCCGCGTCTCGGCCGATTTCCTGCGCCGCTTTCGCTGGACAGCGCTTTGCACGGCGGAGCAAAGCACCGTCCAGAACCCCGTCGAGCCGATAATCGCCAGAATTATCTTTGTCCCCAAATCCATTGGAACTGCCCTCTCTTTCTGTTTTTGCTCCCCGTCACAGGCAGCCGAAGGGCGAGACGCCGAAGCTGTTTGTCGGGGCGGTGTTCAGGTTATTGGGTGCGCCTGTGTCCAAGACGCGGCAGAATCTGTTGCTGCCTGAGTTTCTCGGCGAACGCAGCCACCATACGGCAGCACTGCCGCTTATGCCGTAATTTTTTATCCGAGTGGCCGCCGTCGTGTAATAGGGGATCTGCGTTCCCTCTCCGACGTAGGAATACGTTGTTCTTCCGAAAATCTCCACCTCTGCCCGCAGCGCAAGCAGATTCCCCGTTACCGTCACGATATTGCTTGACAAGGAACCGGCACTGGCAAGCACCGAAAATTCGATCAGCATATCGCGCAGGTACGCGGGAAGCGCGTTGACAAGGCGGGGAAGCGCCGTTGTGTACATAGTCATCGCGCCGTATCCGCCGGCGTTGCTTTTCGCGCTGTTCATTCGCACGCCGGCTGCCAGACTGTGCACGAAATCAAACTGCATGACACAGCCGCAGGCGTTGTAATCGTCAAATGAGCTGATGGCGATTTCGGCGTTCTGCGCCCTCTCCGCAACGCTGCCGTCGGCGGTAAACGCGCTGATGGGGATCGTGCGTATATCGCCGACCGCCCAGCCCGCGTCCGCCTGCAGGTCGATCACGCCCAGATGCGCCGCGTGGATCATCGCGGCGATCTCGTCGTCCGTCGCGTCGGCCCACGAGCCGAGCGGCACGGTCGCGCCGGATGCCGCGGCCGCGACGAAGCACTTCGGCTCCGCGATATACGCCGAGGCGCTGTCCGCCTCGCCGGTGACGCGGATGCCGATCTCCCAGTTTGTCGTCTCCTTCGCGAAGTTCGGCGTCAGGACGGCGTGGTCGTTCGTCGTCGTGACCCACACGGGCGAGGCGTCGCCCAGATTGTTCGTGACCTGAACGGTCATGTTGGATATCCCGCTGCCCGTCACAACGGGCCGTATCTGCGCGGGCCGCCGCGTATTCGTCCCGCACGGCATGATAACGTCGATGGCGTAAGCGCTCATATTATCCCCTCCTCGTTACGTCACGTCGATGATGATTGACGCGGCATAGACCGCGTGGCCGCCGCTCGTATACGTCCCCGTCGTGACGACGGGCGCGAGCACGGTGAAATCGGGCGCGTAGTAAAACACGTCGTCCAGGTCGACCGTACCGGAGTTCGCGCCGTATACGTCGACCGTGATCTGCCCGATGCCGATGTACCCGGACGGCGCGGTAAAAACGCCGTTGTCGTGCGCGATCAGCGTCGCGGTGACCGGGGCTACGACGACCTCGCCGTTGTACGTCGTGTCGTACGTCCCCGCGCCGGTGACCGTGAGCGACGTCTGCCGCACGAGCCAGCCGTTGTGCGCCACCTCGCCCTCGAACGCGCCTCAGCGTCGTGCCCGAGAGCGGATAGATAAACGCCCTGTTGTAAAGGCGGTCGTTGGTACCCGCCGTCAAGCTCTCCGTCCATACGACGCTCCCGCTGCCGTACTGGACGACGAAGGCGGCGAGCCGCACGCCCGTCGTGCCCGATATGTCCGGCTGCAGCGACTCATATTCGCCCGTGATCGTGTGTACGGGGCCGCTGTCCTGCGACCACGCGTCATTCAAGACGACGAGACACGGGCCGGCGCTTCTCGCGACCGTGTACTGATACGTGCTCGAGCCGCTGTCCATCGCCTGCTCCGTCGGCGTCCCGATCACGGTGCCCGCCCGCATGACCATCGTCAGCGCGCACATACGCACCGACGACGCCTGTGTGACCGTCACGGTCACGCCCGAGGCGGTCAGGAGCTTTGTGTATATGGATATATACTGGCCGTAATTATTCACCCGCGAATTGACGAGCGTCATGTCGACGTCCAGCGTGACGGCGTCGCGGTGCATCAGCACGAGCACGGCCAGCTCCCCGGCCTCGCCCGCCAGCTCCACCGTCAGCGTCGTCGCCGCAGTGCCTCCGGTGTCTCCGAAATAGCTCCCGGCTCTGTTTTGGATCTCGCCGTCAAGCTCCGCCCCGCCGCCGCCGAGCAGGAGCGGATTTCCGATGATACTCATGTCATACCCTCCCTGTTACGACGCGGCGCCCGTGTCAAGCTCCGTGACCGTGCACTGCAGCGTCAGCGCCGCCGTCGGCGCCGCCCCGAGGGCGTACGCCGTCAGAACGCCGGCGTTGTTCTCGATCCACAGCGCCCGCACGCCGTCCGATATGAGCTGCGCCAGCGCCGCCGCGTCGGGCTGGAGATCGACCTTGTCGGCGGACGTGACGCCCGAGACCGTCACCGTCTGCGTATACGGCCCGCTGCCCGACCACGACGCGGAGAGCGTGACCGTCGATACCCACGCCTGCGGCTGCACCGGCTCGCCCCCGACGGTCAGCGCGCCCGTCACGGCCAGATCGCCGCCGACGGTCACGTCGTCCTCGAGCGTCACCTCGTCCTTGAACACGGCGTCGCCGGAGAACTGGTGCCGCTGGGCATACCCGAGGATCGTCAGGCCGTAGTTGATGATATACGCGATGTCAGGTCTGTCGAGGATTGCGTTCCCGTCGCTTATGCTCGCGTCGCCGAACGCTATGAATCCGCCATCCGTTCTGCAGCGGATCTCCGTTCCGTACGCGTATGTCGATTCGCCGATGCTGATCTTGCGGCTGCCGATAAAGCCCCGCAGCGTGTCGGCGTAGGCTCCGTAATAAAAGGCGATATGCCCCTGGGTCAGTCTCGTGGCGACGTCAAGCCCCCTGGCCTCGACATAACCGCCTCTGAGACTGCTCAGTGTAAGCCCGCTCCCCGTGGTTATTGTGTACGCGTCCACGGTGAACCCGCCGACCTCCACCGTCTGCTCGTCCGCGTCCGCGTCGAAGATCACGTTGTCGTCCTCGTCGAGGACAATGAGGTGCGTGGCGGTCAGATTCGAGAACCGGCCGTTCACGGCGGCGATATTCTCCGCCTCGAGGTTTTTGAACCGGGCAAGCTCCGCCTCCAGCGCCGCGACGGCCCTCGTCAGCGACCCGCCGGCCGAGCCGTCCAGACCGTCCGCCGCCGGCCCGACGGCCTTCACGGTCGTGACGACGCCGCCGTCCCACGCGTGCGTGACCGCCATGACCGGCACGGCATACGTGCTCCCGCCCGTGTCCGTCACCGTGATGATATCGCCCGTCTCGATCCGGGCGTCGCCGAGAAACGCAAGCTCCATCGGCCTGTACGCAAGCCCGCCGATACGCGTCCATATCGCGTTCAGCGCCGTCTGCGTCATGTACTCGTTCGCGATGGCGATGACCGCGCCGGAGCCGCTGCCGGCCGTGAGCACGGTCGTCGTGACCGTCTCCTCCGTCGTCGTGTAACCGTCCTCCGTGACCGTCTCCGTCTCCGTCGTCGTGACCGTGCACTCGACGCGCCCGAGCGTCAGGCCGTCGTCCGACATTTTGAGCCGGCCCGTGTAATACGAGTCCGCCGTCACGCCGAAGCCCGCGGACGCGTACCACCGCAGCGTGAGGCGTCCGTCCCGGTCGATGTGGGCGTGATACCCCAGCAGCGCCGCCATCAGCCCGAGCATCTCCCGCCGGGTATGGCCCGCCGCCGGCGTGACCGCGACGTCCGCAATACCGGACACACCGGCGAGCGTCAGCCCCGCCCCGTCCGCGATCTCCGCGATCACCTCCAGCGCCGTCTCCGCGTCGTCGGGCACGTAGTCCGCCGCCATGGCCGCCCCGGCCATCGCGTCCACCGCCTCGACCGTCAGCCGCCCGCTGTCCTCGCTCATGCGCGCGCGCACGACCGTGAACACGCCGAGCGGCACGCCGCCGATCGAGAGCGTGATCGCCGCCCCCGTGTACGTCACCGACGGCGTGTCCACGACGATCGTCACCGACGCCGCCGCCGTCGCCCCGAGCGTCACGGCGCTCCCGTCCCCGTTTAAGTCGTCCGTGTACGTGACGGACAGGAGCGTATCGCTCACCGTCACGCCGTTCACCGTAAGGACCGCCGCCTTCCGTCCGGCGGCCCAGCTCTCGCCTCTCATACGCCCTCCTTCACTGCTGGATCACCGTGACCGACGCGGATTTATAATACGTCGTCCCGCCGAACGTACCGAGCAGCTCGCCCGTGATCGTCCCCCGGTAGACGGTCATCGTCGACGCCGCGCCGTCGATCGTGATCGTGAACGGGATAAACCCGCTCACGACCGCGCCCCGTATCGTCTCGTACTGCGCCGCCGTCAGCACGCCCCACCGTATGGCCAGCGTCCGCTTTTCGGCGACGACGGTGCCGACCATCGCGCCGGAGGCCGCCCGCCC
>CAJOFW010000237.1 GCA_905234005.1 uncultured Oscillospiraceae bacterium | reverse complement strand
TTATGCGGAGGCGGGGGCGGCGGATTCTCGCCGGGCTTATGCGGGGGCGGGGGCGGCGGATTCTCGCCGGGCTTGCGCGGGGGCGGGGGATTCTTCCCGGGAGGCGGCTCCGGATGGTCGGGCTTCGGCTTAAAGCACATGGTTTTTTCCTCCTGATATGTAAATTGATGCTTTAGCTGTACTTCTCCACGAGCTTCACGATCGTGTCGAGGCTGTAGAAGTTCTCGGGCAGGATCTCGCGGGACGGGATGTCGATGTCCAGCTCGTCGTTCAGCTCGTTCACCATCGCGACGACAGCGAAGGAGTCGATAACCTTGCCGCCCACGAGGTCGGTCTCGTTTTCAAAGTCCACGTCGGGCACGACGTCGAGCAGAATGTCAAGTACCTTTTCGCGCATGTGTGTTGTTCCTCCATTGTAATTGTTAATCGTAAGGGTTAAGGCAACACCGCACAAATAGGAGGCGCACGTCTTGCTTGCATCTTTTCCGTCGGGCGGCTTCGCTCTCCTCCAGCTCGCGGCATTTGTCCAGAATGCCCCGGTCGCGCTCCTTGATGCGTTTGGCGGGGCAGCCGACGTAGACGCCCCACGGCTCGGTCGACCGGGATACCATCGCGTGCGCGCCGAACGAGCACCCCTCGCCGATGTGGACGCCCGGGAGAACGACGCTGTGCGTCGCGATCAGGACGTGTTTGTCGATGACGACCGGCTCCTCGGTGAGCTTGCGGAAGCGGGGCGGCACGGTGGGGTTGTTCATGTACGGGCCGACGTAGTCGTCCGTGATGCCGTAGAACGAGCAGTGGGACGAGATGCCGACGTAATCGCCGATCACGATCTCCGACTCGCCGGAGTACAGCTCGCAGTTCGAGCTGATATGGACGTGCTTTCCGACTTTAATTGTGCCGTTCAGGATTGTGAAGTCGTCGATCTCCACGTCGTCGCCGATCTCGATCTGGTCGGTGTGGTAGATTTTGCAGGTGCGGCAGATGAGCACGCGTTTGCCGAGGCTCTTGAAGCCCATCTCACGCAGCTCCCGGTTTGAGAAGTAATCAATGTCCATGCGTTTATTTCCTTTTATGTATTCGCATTGCGTATTCGTCCGGCATTGTTCTGTGTATTGTATCAGGCGAACGGCCGGCCGCGGTCATTGCGGCGTGTTCAGGGGGTCGAGGCGGACGTGATCCCGCACGAGGCGGGGGCCGTTCTTCTCCGAATAAATCACGACCGCCGGCGCGTCGCGGCTGAGCAGGAACGCGAAGCCCTCGTTTATGGAGTAAGCCCCGGTGCGGCAGAACGCGAGGATATCCCCCAGCGCCGGCTCCGGCATGGATACGCGGCGGACAAGCACGTCGTTCGGCGTGCACAGGCTCCCGCAGATGCACCAGTCGGCGCTCTCGCCGTCCGCGCCGGTGAGGCGGCGGATATCCGGCACCTGGGTGCCCTTCATCTGCCCGTCGTAGTTCATCTGGTGCAGGCCGCCGTCCACGATGGCATAATTATAACCGCAATTTGTCTTTTTGTCCATAACCATTGTCAGATACGCGCCGCACGGCGCGGAAAAAAACCGCCCCATCTCCACCGTGAGCGCGAATTTTTCGCCCATTGCGCGGATGAGCGGCGCGACCTCGTCGAGAAGCGCCGTCTCCGCGCCGTCGGGATCATCGCCGAAATAGTCGATCCAGAGGCCGGGGCCGTACTCCATGCGTGTGAGCGCAAGGCCGGTCTCCGCCCGGAGGCGTTCGGCCAGCGCGGTCATCCTGTCAAGCTCGCGTCCGACGAGGGTCGGGCGCTTTTTGAGCGTGCCGGAGAAGTAGTGCAGGCCGACAAGCTCGATGTGGGGGTACCTCTCCGCCCGCTCCCGGGCGAGCTGAACGATCACATCCTCGTCCATGCCGAACTGGTTGTCGCTCGTCAGACGCAGGAGCACGGGCACACGGATGTCCCGCCCGGCGGCGGCGCGTTCAATACGCTCCATGTGCAGCGGACTCTCCGCCGTGAACACGTCCACACGGTCGTCCATGGCGCGGTCGATGCAGTCCTGCGTCTTGTTGACGCCGGAGAAGACGATGCGCGTAAGATCGACGCCGGCGTTCTCGCAGACGGTCAGCTCGCCGGGGCTGCAAACCTCGAGCATGGAGATCTCCGGCGGCAGACACCGCAGCAGGAACGGATTTGCCTTCATTGAGTAGCACAGCGTCACGCCCGCGCCGAACGCCGCCTTCACGGCGGCGGCTCTGGCCCGGAACGCGTCCGCGTCGAAGACGTAAAGCGGCGTGGCGTATTCCCTCGCAAGGGACAGAAGAAGCTCGTTTGTCATGGTCACGGTATCCTCACATCATAATACATCATAGCATCATCGCATGATTTCATCATTGCTTTCGTGGATCACAGAAGCGCCTTCAGGGCGGGACGGTCAATCTTGCCGTTCGCGTTTAGCGGCAGGGTGTCCAGCACGACGAGGCGGCGGGGCAGCATGTAATCGACGAGCCGGCCCTCGAGCGCTTTGTTCAGCTCGCGGAGATTCAGCCCCTCCCGGCTCGTCTCGCAGAACACGGTGATGCGCTCGCGCTCCGCGTTGTACAGGCAGCAGGCGCGGCCGATGAAATCAAGCGCTTCGACGGCGGCCTCGATCTCGCCCAGCTCGATGCGGTAGCCCTTGTACTTGATCTGCGCGTCGCTCCGCGCCAGAAAGACGAGGTTGCCGTCGTCGTCGTATCTGGCCCAGTCGCCGGTGTGCAGGACGCGGACGGGCTTGCCGTCGATCGGGATCGTCTCGAACACGGCGGCGGTTTTGGCCGGGTCGCCGATATATTCATCCGCGAGGGCGTCGCTTGCGACGAGCATCTCGCCCCGGTCGGACCGGAGGCGGCCGTCCTCCCACAGATAGATGCGGGAATTCGACAGCGGTTTTCCGATCGGCAGTACCGCCAGCATCGGCCCGTCCTTCGGCAGGTGGTACAGCGCCGCGACGCCGGCCAGCTCCGACGAGCCGTAGAGGTTTATATACTCGATATCCGGCAGCGCCTGCCGCCATGCTTCCAGATCCTTCAGCGGAAACACCTCGCCGACGAACGCCACACGCCGCAGCGTCACGGGCAGGATGTCCCGGAAGGTGCGGAGCCTCGCGACGATCGCGAGCGCGGACGGCACCCACGATATGAACGTGATCCTCCGCTCGTTCAGGTACTCGATCAGCGTGACCGGGAACGCGAATTTCTCCGACGGGATGATCTCGAGCCGTGCGCCGGTGCGCAGCATCAGATAGATATCCTTGGCCGAGGCGTCGAAGCAGAACGGGGTCTGGTTGCCCATGATCTCCTCGTCAGCTCCGTCACGTATGCCTCGATAAAGTCCATGACCGCGCCGTGGCTTTTGCGTATGCCCTTCGGCTCGCCGGTCGAGCCGGAGGTGTAGATGATATAAAGCGTGTCCGCCGGGGATATGTCCACAACGGCAGCCGTATCGGGCGCTGTATCGGGCGCCGCGGCGGACAGCGGGGAGCCGTTCCCGTCCAGCCGGATGTATATGGAGCCCTCCGCCGCGCCGTCGTACTCGCCGTCCGCGAAGCCGAGGATGAGCCGCACACCGGCTTCGACGGGGGCGTCGGGATTGAGCGGCACGTAGGCGTTGCCGGACGCGGCGCAGCCGAGCATCGCGGCGATGACCGCCGCCCTGCGCTGGGCGTACACACCGATCGCCTCGCCGTGTACGCCGCGTGCGGCAAGATACGACGCAAGGCCCCGCGCAGCCCGGCGCAGAGCCGAAAACGTAAGCTCGTGTGTCCCGTCCGACACCGCGACCGCGTCGGGATACGCCGCGCTTGTCGCGTCAAGATAGTCGATAACCGATTTCATGCGTAGTTTTCCTGATTGTTCCAATTTTCCGCGTTTTTCACGCGAATTGCAGACAATGAAATTTTACGTCCTTGCCCCGCCTCTGTCAAGCGCTTTTTCCGAAAGAGGGTTGACACGGGCGGCGGGACGGTGTAAAATCAGCGTGAAAAAATATAGGGGAGCTGGGCGTTACCCGGCTGAGACGGCGCGTGCACCGCGTCGGACCCTGGAACCTGATCCGGATAATGCCGGCGTAGGAAAGCGACAGCATACGCTGTGTCCGCACGCCGGAGGGCTCCTGAAGCCTCCGGCGTGCGGCTTTTCCTTACGAACAACGAAAGGAGAACCCACCATGAAAAACAAATCCCTGCGAACCATCGTCGAGGGCGCTCTGATGATCGCCCTGTCCCTCGTCCTGAGCTACCTCAAAATCCCCATCGGCATCGCGTTCG
>CAJOFW010000236.1 GCA_905234005.1 uncultured Oscillospiraceae bacterium | reverse complement strand
CTCGGTATTCGCGGTGATTCTGGTCATCGCGGTGCTGGGACAGAGTCTGGCGCTCGCCAACGCAAGCTACATCAATACCGCGCTTGGCGCCACCACGACGCAGGTCGTGCTGACCGGCGAGTCCGGCGATACGACCTACTACAAAAGCTCGTTCGGCGATTTCACGGATCCCGCCGCGCAGGCGGCGGCCATCGCCGCGTCCCTGGAGCAGAACGTCAATGAAATGCGCGAGGGCGCGGCATTGCTCCGAAACGAGAACGGCGTCCTTCCGCTGACGGACGCGACGCGCATATCCCTGTTCGGGCACGCCGCCGTCGATCCGGCGTATCAGGCCAACTCCGCCGGCACGAAGGTGTCAAACGGCGCGCTCAATTCCATCGACCTCAAGACCGCGCTGGAGGCACAGGGCTATGTGGTGAATCCCGAGCTGTGGAGCGGCATCGCGGCAGGCTCCGCGACCCGCGCCAACGGCCCCGCCGCGGCCTGGGGCGGCGGCTACACCGTTACCGGCACGGCGGCTGGCACAGAGGAGAACAAGGCGTTCTATCAGGCGCTGTCCTCCACATGGGCGGACGACTACCGGGACGCGGCGATCGTCGTCTTTGCCCGCGAGGGCGGCGAGGGCGTTGACCTCATCATGAACGACGTGGACGACGACGGCTCGACCGTCATCAGCGGTCTGGCCCTGCATCAGAACGAGAAGGATCTTCTTGAGATGGTTCGTCGGGACTTCGACAAGGTCATCGTTCTTCTCAACAGTCCGTACCAGATGGAGGTGCATGAGATCATCCCCTACGCCGACGCGATCCTGTTCATCGGCTATCCCGGGCATCAGGGCTTCACCGGCGTGGCGGAGATCATCCGGGGCGTTGTGAACCCCTCCGGCCATCTTGCCGACACCTACGCGACAAACTCCCTGTCCGCTCCCGCTGTGGTGAACTCCGGCACAAACACGCCGATGTTCTCCAACGCCGACGCCATCAACGCCGCCATCGGCGAGGATGAAAACGCGGAATACATCTCCTTCCAGGCGGAGAGCATTTACATCGGCTACCGCTATTATGAGACGCGCTACGCCGACACGGTCTACGGTCAGGGCAACGCCTCCGACCCTGCGGGCGCTCTGCCCGGCGCGGCCGCGTGGAGCTATGCCGACGAGGTGCAGTATCCCTTCGGCTACGGCCTGAGCTACACGACCTTCGAGCAGACGCTTGACAGCGTGAACGTCGGCGACGACGAGATCACCGTCACCGCCACAGTCACGAACACCGGCAGCGTGCCCGGCAAGTCCGTCGTACAGGCGTACGCCCAGACCCCCTACGATACCTATGAGATCGAGCACGGGGTGGAAAAATCCGCCGTTCAGCTCGCCGGCTTCGCCAAGACCGGCACCCTCGAGCCGGGTGCCTCCGAGACCGTGACGATCACCGTGGACAAGTACCTTCTCGCGAGCTATGACATGACGGCCCACAACGGCGAGGGCGGCTACATCCTCTCCGACGGCGCTTACTATCTCGCCATCGGCGACGATGCCCACGACGCGCTCAACAACATCCTCGCCGCGCAGGGCTGCACCGCCGCGGACGGCATGACCGCCGACGGCGACGCCGACAAGTCCTACACCTGGAACCAGGGCTTTGACGACGAAAAATACCGCACCGGCGATAACGGCGCCATCGTCTCGAACCAGTTCGAGGACTGCGATCTGAACTACTGGGTTCCCGGCGCCGGCACCTATCTCTCCCGCTCGGACTGGGCGGGCACCTACCCCGTACAGCAGACCACCGTTGACGCCACCGACGACATGCTCGACATTCTGGACGGCGAGTGGTATGTGAAGGCGGACGACGCCCCGTCCTATGCCTCCGTCGCCGCGAGCTTCGGCGTGGATTCCGGCCTGAATCTGGCCATGATGCGGGACGTTCCCCTGGAGGATCGGGAGACCTGGCTCCAGTTCATCCACCAGCTCCAGCCCGAGGATCTGCCCAACGCGACCGCCGAGAGCTTTGAGTGCCCCGCCGTGGGCGATCTGTCCCCGGCCTTCAGCGTCGGCGACGGCTGCGACTCCGTCGGCGGCACCCTGCCCCACACCGTCACCTTCAACGGCGAGGAGGTCAATCCCCCCACGACCCGTTACTGCTCCAAGATCATTCTGACCGGCACCTTCAACACCGACCTGTACGCCGAGCGCGGCCGGCTGATGGGCGAGGACGGCCTTTGGAGCGGCTTCATGATCAACTACAGCCTGGGCGGCGACCTGCACCGCACGCCGTTCGGCGGACGCAACTACGAGTACATGAGCGAGTGCCCGATCATGTCCTACCTCGCCTCCATCCCCGAGACCGAGGCCATGGAGGCCACCGGCTCCCACATGGGCGCGAAGCACTTCGTCGGCAACGATCAGGAGTTCTACCGTGACGGCGTCGCCTGCTTCTTCACCGAACAGGCGTTCCGTGAGGGCAACCTCCGCGCGTTCGAGGGCGCTGTCCGCGTCGCCGACGCCGGCGGCATCATGCAGTCCTTCGAGCGTCTCGGCCTCCGCTGGGCCTCCGCCAGCTACGCCCTGAACACCATCGTGCTCCGCAACGAGTGGGCCTGGACCGGCGCGATCGACACCGACGCGGCCCCCTGCTTCGGCGAATACGTGGACGGCGGCTACCGCAACCACGCCGCCGAGGTTCTCGCCGCCGGCACGCAGGAGTGGTGCCTCGACGGCGTCGGCGGCCACGGCCAGTGGGTGCTGCAGCTCGCAAAGGACACCGACGACGGAAACCTTCTCGAGCTTCTGACCGACGCCGCGATCAGCTGGGAGTACGCGATCAGCCGCTCCGGCATCACGAACGGCGTGGACGCGAACGCCACCATCGTACACATCACGCCGGGCTGGCAGCGCGCCATCACCGCCGTCATCATCTGCTCCGGCGTCCTCACCGCCGCGTCCGTCGCGATGCTGGTCGTGAGCAAGACAAAGAAAAAGGAAA
>CAJOFW010000235.1 GCA_905234005.1 uncultured Oscillospiraceae bacterium | reverse complement strand
GGGAGAGTGTGTCAAAATATGTGTGTGTTCAGGAGATGAGGAGTAACATTATGGCTTGGTGATGCCGCCCGTCTTCATGCCCCACAAGACGGGTACATCGGAGGTGACCAACCGCAGTGCCTGAAAGGTGATTAGAGTTCTCTAACCGTTAGTTAGTATATATTAACTTTCGGCGCTTGTCAAGCCCTTTCAAGCCCTTTTTTGAAAATTTTTTTCGGGCATAAAAACAGACGGCGCCCGATTTTGTCCGACGCCGTCTGACGGTATGCGCTATATCATTTTCCCGCGGCTGCCGTTTCCTTCTTCTTTTCCTTCGCCGCGTCCTTCAGCTCCGCCGTATTCTCCCCCTCCGGCTCTTCGGCCGGCAGCACGACCGGGATGAACCGGCCGGCGAAGCCGTGGCGTTCGGCGTTCTTCACGTAGAAATAGCCGATGACTGAGAATACGACCGCGCCGATGAAGTTGACGAACAGATCCTTCATCGTGTCGATGATGCCGACGTCAAGGTAGCCGCCGAGACCCAGAGGTTCGCCGTTCACAATCACGTCGCCGATGCCGGTGACGGCGGCGACCTTATTGCCCCCGGCGGGGTCGAGGGCCACGGAGTAGATCGCGTGGATCACCGTGTCCTTCTGCATATCGGTGTGGAAGAACATATCCATGCCGAACTCGAAGAACTCCCACAGCACGCCGATCGTCATGGAGAAGCAGAACGCGGCGAGGGCGAGATAGGCGGGCGAGAGAGCCATGTCCACACGGCTGCTGCGGTTCAGTACGCCCACGATGCAGAAGCCGATCGCCGCGCAGAGGAAGCCGTTGAGCGTGTGCATGATCGTGTCCCAGCCGTGGACGCGGACGTACCACGCGTTCACCTCGCCCAGAATCTCCGTCGAGAAAATGAACAGCAGGATAATGATCTCCATCGTGTCCGGAAGATCAATGCGCATACGCCTCTCAAGAAACGACGGGAGCAGAAACAGCACAAGCGTCAGCGCGCAGGTGAAGACGTTTTCGTATTCGCCCAGCATAACGGAGCGGACGAGTATCGCGATGACGATCGCACGCAGCAGGAGATATACGATCATCGCCCCCCGGCGCTTCTGCCATGCCTCGCGTATCTGCGCAAACGGTTTTCGTTCCCTTCCGTCCGGTTTCATCGGCGTCAGCATCCTTCCCTGTCGGTTTTTGAAATCATAGCATGGTTTCAGGTTTGTGTCAATTCACCTGCGGTACGTCCGTGTACCGCGCCGCGATATGTGTTGCACACAGCCGCGATGAATGGTATAATCTTCTCCGATGGGCGCGTTTATCGCCCGCGAACGGGTACGGAGGTTTCAAACGTGAACAAGATCAAGACTATGGAAGAGGCAATGTCACTCATACAGGACGGCGACGTTATCTGGATCAACTCCTTCTCCGCTGTCGCGTCCCCGGTGGAGCTGAACAAGGCGCTGACAGAGCGCTACCGGAAGACCGGCCACCCCGTTCACCTTGAGGTGTACAGCCCGTTCAGCTTCAGCGACTGGGACGAAAACAGCGACGTCGAGGGGTATATATGCGAGGGCGCGGTCGACCGCGTTGTCGTCGGCTTCTTCGGTAGCCTCCGACGCACCTGCAAGGCCATCATGAACAACGAGATCGAGGGCTACAACCTCCCCGGCGGCGTCATGTCCCACATGATCCGGGCGGCGGCACGCGGCGCGGATATGTTCTTCTCTCCGACGGGCCTCAATCTGTTCGTCGATCCGCGTCAGGGCGAGTATAAGCTCAACGAACGCTCTACAAGGGATCTGGTGCGGTATTATGTTAATCCCAACGGCACCGAGGGCCTGCTCTACGACATCCCGAAGGTGAACGTCGCGTTCATCAAGGCGACGTATTCGGACGAGCGCGGCAACATCTCGTTTCAGAACGAGGGCGCGTCAATCGACGCGCTGTCGGTGGCGCAGGCGACGCATCGCAACAACGGCAAGGTCATCGTGCAGGTCACACGGCTCGTGAACCGGCATATGTCGCCGCGCAGTGTGGAGATCCCGGCGGCGCTGGTAGACGCGGTCGTCGTCTGCCCCGAGCAGAAGCAGCTCACAAACCTCGAGGGATACTATGATTTCATCTGCGGCAAATATGTCCCGACCGGGAACATCCTCAAGGCCTGCCGCGAGGAGATTCGCGGCAAGGTCGGCGCGACCAGCGCCCGCAACAGCCTTCACCGGGCCATCGCCCGCCGGGCGTTCCGGGAGCTGCGGCCGGATCAGATCATCAACATCGGCATCGGCATCCCGGAGCTGATCGCGGAGGAGGTGCTCGAGCACGATCTTCTCGACGACATCCACCTCTCGGTGGAGTCCGGGCACACGGGCGGCTTTCCCCTCGGCGGCAAGGCGTTCGGCGTAAGCATCGGGCCGGACAGCATGCTCGATATGGCGCGTCAATTCGACTTCTACGAGGGCGGCGGCCTTGACGCCTGCTTCATCGGCGCGCTGCAGGTCGACCGGCACGGAAACGCCAATGGCCACTACGCCCCGGGCAAGCTCTCCGGCATCGGCGGCTTTGCGAACATCTCGCAGGCGACGAAAAAGGTCGTGCTTTGCCTGACCTTCTCCGCCAAGGGTCTCGAGGGAGATTTCGACGGCGAACGCGTCACCATCCGCCGCGAGGGCCGAATCCCGAAAATCGTGCCCGACGTGGACAGTCTCAGTTTTTCGGTGAAAAACGCCTACAAGAATCATCAGGAGGTCATGTACATCACCGAGCGCTGCGTCTTCCGCCTGACGGAGGACGGCCTTCTGCTGACCGAGATCGCGCCGGGCATCGACCTCAAACGGGACATCCTCGACCGTCTCGACTTCGACCTGCGCGTAGCGGACGATCTCAAGCTTATAAAAAGTATCAAAAAGAACTTTATATTCGCTCGAAAAGGCTGCAATTCCAAGGCTTTGCGCCCGGTAACGAAACGGAGCTTTTAATTTGAGAACAGTATGATTATCTACTTTCCTGAAAGAAAAGGTTCAAAAGAAATTAAACCGGGCGCTTCCCTTTTCGGGAGCGCCCGGTTTTATGATGCCGTTTTTCGGACTGTCACCAGATGACGACGCAGGTGCCGGAGTCGAACGTCTCGTACACCTCCTGCGCGGCCCAGAGGGGCATATTCACGCAGCCGTGGGAGCCGTTGCCGTTGTAGATGGAGCCGCCGAAGTAGCTGCGCCAGGTCGCGTCGTGAAGGCCGACGCCGTCCGACGTGAGCGGCATCCAGTAGTTGACGAAGCTCGAGTAGCCCGTGCCCACCAGCGTCGCGTTGCGGGTCTTGTAGAGGATGCGGAATACGCCGCGTGGCGTGGCGTGGCCGTTCAGGTTGCCGGTCACGACGTCCGTGTCGAGGACGAGAATGCCGTTGTAGAAGGCCCAGAGGTGCTGCTCGTCGATGGAGACCTCGATATACGTGTCGCCGATGTCGCTGCCCGGGATGGTGCCGGTGGTGCCCTCGTTCGTCCACACCGGGTTGATCGTCGTCGACTCCTTTGCCGCGATCGTCTCGGCCAGCAGCTCGACCGTCCCGTCCACGTCCATGCGATAGCCGTAGGTATCGGCGCCGGTGCCGACCGTGATCGTCTCGCCGTTGTGGTTCACGAACAGGCGCTCGCGTTCATACGTGTCGTACTCCTCCTTGAGCGCGGAGACGTATTCGCGCAGACGCTCCTCACTGAGCTGAAGGCCCTCGTCGTCGTCATAGTCGTGCAGGGCCAGAATGTCGTCCGGGCTGAGCGTCGAGGTGCCGGAGCCGAGGTCGATCACGATGGTCTGGTAGGCGATCGCCTGATACATCGAAAGCTCGAGGTTCAGGGCGCGGTCGTCCGTCGTGACGGCGGGCGCGATGTAGCAGCCCTCCGCCTCGAGGTCGATCGTGTCCTCGCCGGATTCCAGCGCCGTGCGCACGAGACCTGTGAGCTTATCGAGGTCAGGCTCGCTTCGACCGACGGGACGAGCACATACACGCCGTCCACCGAGAGAAGATAGGCGTCCTCGGGCCGCGTGATGTTCTCCTCCTGCGCCAGCGAGAGGGACGCGACGGCGTCGGGGATCATGGACTCGTCGTAGTACGTGTGCACCTCCGGCGTAAGGTCGGTGTACTGGAAGAGGCTCGCAAACCATGCCCACGCCTCGTCCTCGGTCACCCAGCCGCCGTCCGGCTCGTCCACGGTCGCCTCGTAATTCACGAAATCCGAGAGCCTGACCGTCTCCACCCAACCGCCGCGCTCGATGAACGTGAGCGTCGGCGCACGCGTCTCCTCGTCCATGATCTGCCCGACAGTGTCGAGGTCGCGCAGGGAGACGTTGCGGTCGAGAAAGGTCGTACCGAACAGGAAGTGATCCTGAAAATACATCACGCCTGCCATATAGCCGCCGATCACAGCCAGCAGCAGCACGCCGAATACGACAAAAATGATGATAGCAGCTTTGTTCTTCACGGTTTCAATATCTCTCTATCGAACAGTATATATGTATGCCGAATCCTGTCATTCCTCCGCCGCATCCGGCTCAAACGACGCGAGAGGATTGGCCTGCGCCGCGCTCTTCAGCCCGGCGTCGGCAATGTGGGTGTAGATCTGGGTCGTGTTGAGGTTCTCGTGGCCGAGAACCTCCTGCAGCGTGCGAACGTCCACGCCGTTCTGGAGCATCAGCGTGGCGGCGGTATGGCGCAGCTTGTGCGGGGAAAATTTGGCCGGGTCGAGACCGGCTTTGAGAAGCGTCTTCTTGAGCATGGCCTGCACGGAATCGACGCTCAGCCGCCTGCGCCGGGTCGACAGGAACACGGCGTTTTTGTCGATCGCCGCGATCGACCGGCGGACAAGAAGCCAATCGTCCAGCGCGTGCCGCGCAGCCTCGTTTAAGTATACAACGCGCTCCTTGCTGCCCTTGCCGTGAATGAGCAGGCTGTCCTCCCGGATGTCGCCGAGGTTCAGCGATACCATTTCGGAGACACGCAGGCCGCAGTTTAGAAACAGGCAGAGGACGCAGTAGTCGCGTTCGGCGTTTTTTCCCTCCACCGCCCGCAGCAGACGGCGGCTCTCCTCGAGCGTCAGATAGCGCGGCAGGGCCTTTTGCAGCTTCGGCGTGTCGAGATTTTCCACCGGGTTTGCGGCGAGCTGCTTCGTCTTGACCGTGTGGTAGCGGTAAAAGCCCTTGATGCAGGTGATCATCCGCGCCCGCGACGCCGCGTTCAGCGCCCGGTCACGGGAGAGGTACGCCAGAAAGTCGTAGACCTCCGCGAGCGTGACCGCGCCGTAGAAGGCGAGGTCGGCGTCGAGGATGGAGATGTCCTCCATCGGCGTATCCCGTGGGACGAGGCCGCGTGACAGCTTCAGATAACGCGTGAACGTCCGCATATCGAGAAAGTACGAGTCGACCGTCGCGCCGGACTGGCCCTTGATCGTGTCGTGATACACAAGAAAATCCCGCACGGGCGGCGGGGCTTCAGCGCGGTAGTTCATCAGAAGGAACACCCTCCCATTCCTCGGTGATTATACCAGAACCGGAGGGTGATGTCTATGGGGTTGACCGTAAACCAGTGTGAGAATATTCGGGCCGAAAAATGCGTTTTTTTGTTCAGTCCGCTGTCAGCTCAGCACCGTGTCGTCGAGCGAGACCCACTCGTCCACATCGGTGACGCGGACGTCGTCGCGGCGGATGCCGGCGTTGATGATGAGCCGGCGGCACATCGAGCACGGCGTCGTGTCCGACAACAGCTCGCCGGTCTTCACCTCACGGCCCACAAGATACAGTGTCGCCCCGAGCATATCCCGCCGGGAGGCCGATATGATCGCGTTCGCCTCCGCGTGAACCGACCGGCAAAGCTCATACCGCTGGCCGGACGGGATGCGAAGCTCCTCCCGGTTGCAAACGCCGAGGTCGGTGCAGTTCGACCGGCCGCGTGGAGCGCCGTTGTAGCCCGTGGAGATGATCTCGTCGTTGTTTACAATAATCGCTCCGTATGTCCGACGCAGGCAGGTCGCCCGCTCCCGCACCGAATCGGCGATATCGAGATAGTAGTTGTCCTTCGTTGTACGCGCCATGTGACCCACTCCGTTCCGATATTTTTCCCAGTATAGCGCGTTTTGTCCGCAAATGGGTTACGTTTCCGTTAAAACTGTGCTATGATATCGCTATGGAAAAGAAAAATTACCAAAAGGAGCTTGACGCCGTCATCGCCTCCGTCGCC
>CAJOFW010000234.1 GCA_905234005.1 uncultured Oscillospiraceae bacterium | reverse complement strand
ACGCCGCGAACGGCTCCATCGAGTATCAGCAGAGCTACGTGCCCGATCTGATCACGATCGACAACGCCGACAACTACGAGGGCGAGTTCTGATCGCTCCTTTCCCAACGCAGAAAACCAGAGACCGTGAAAACACGGTCTCTGGTTTTTTATCCGTCAGCGCGGATTGATACTGTTCCCCGATCAAAAGCTTCGTCTCGTTACCGGGCGCAAAGCCTTGGAATTACTGCCTTTTCAAAGCGAATACAAAGTTCTTTCTGATTCTTTTTCTTTCAGGAAAAAGCATTATGATTCGACGCCGATGTAGTCCCGCTGCTCGTCGGTCAGGCTGTCGATGTTTACGCCCAGGGAAGCGAGCTTGCGGCGGGCGACGGCGAGGTCGATCTCACGCGGAACCGGGACGACGCCGGGCGCAAGCTCCCCCCTGTGTTCCGCAAGGTACTGCGCGCAGAGCGCCTGGATCGCGAAGCTCATGTCCATGATCTCGGCCGGGTGGCCGTCGCCGGAGGCGAGGTTCACGAGCCGTCCCTCCGCGAGCAGAAACAGCGTGCGCCCGTTCGGGAGGCGGTAGCCGTCGATGTTGCGGCGGGCGCGGTACTTCCCGACCGCCATGCGCTCGAGGGCGTCCACGTCGATCTCGACGTTGAAGTGCCCGGCGTTCGCGAGAATGGCGCCGTCCTTCATCACCGGGAAAAGCTCGCCCGGGATGACCGCGCAGTCGCCGGTCACGGTGATGAACAGATCGCCGATCGGCGCGGCCTCGGCCATGGTCATGACCCGGAAGCCGTCCATGACCGCCTCGAGCGCCCGCACCGGGTCCGTCTCGGTGACGATGACGCGTGCGCCCAGCCCCTTGGCACGCATGGAGACGCCCTTGCCGCACCAGCCGTAGCCCGCGACGACGACGTCCTTGCCCGCGACGATCAGATTCGTCGTGCGCATGATGCCGTCCCACACGGACTGGCCCGTGCCGTAGCGGTTGTCGAACAGGTGCTTGCAGTCCGCGTCATTCACCGCGACGGCGGGAAACCGCAGCGCGCCGAGAGACGCCATGCGTTTCAGACGGTGGATGCCGGTCGTCGTCTCCTCGCACGAGCCGATGACGTTCGCGGCGAGGTCGGGGTACTTTTCGTGGATGCGGGCGACGAGGTCGCCGCCGTCGTCGATGATGACGTCCGGCCCGACGGAGAGGACGTTGTCGATCAGGGCCATGTACTCGTCGTCGGTGCAGGCGTGGAACGCGTGCGTGTCAAGCCCGCCGGCCGCGAGAGCGGCGGCGACGTCGTCCTGCGTCGAGAGCGGGTTGCAGCCCGTGATGTGCATCTCCGCGCCGCCCTCGGCGAGGACACGGCAGAGATACGCCGTCTTCGCCTCCACATGGACGGCGAGTGTGATCTTGATTCCAGCCAGCGGCTTTTCCCGCGCAAAATCCGCCTCGATGGAGCGCAGGATCGGCATATTCCGCGCCGCCCAGGCGATTTTGACCTCGCCCTCCGGCGCAAGCGTGATATCGCGTACCGTGCTCATACGCCGCACCTCTCAGGCAAGGCCCGCCGCACGGCGGAGCGCCCCGGCCCGGGACGTGTCCTCCCACTTCACGCCGAGATCCTCGCGGCCCATGTGGCCGTAGGCGGCGAGCTGACGGTAGATCGGACGGCGCAGGTCGAGATCGCGGATGATCGCGGACGGGCGCAGGTCGAACACCTCGGTCACCGCCCGCTGCAGCACGTCGTCGGGCACGACGCCGGTGCCGAACGTCGTCACGTTCACGGATACCGGCGTCGCCACGCCGATCGCGTAAGCGAGCTGCACCTGGCACCGGTCGGCAAGACCGGCCGCGACGATGTTCTTCGCGACCCAGCGGGCGGCGTAGGCCGCGCTGCGATCCACCTTCGTCGGATCCTTGCCGGAGAACGCGCCGCCGCCGTGGGGGGCGCTGCCGCCGTAGGTGTCCACGATGAGCTTGCGGCCGGTCAGACCGGAGTCGCCCTGCGGCCCGCCGATGACAAAGCGGCCCGTCGGGTTTACATAATACTTAATATCGCCCTTGTCCAGCTCCGGCGGAATGATCGGCTTTACGACGTGTTCGATCATGTCGGCGCGAATCTGCTCGAGGGATACGTCCGGCGCGTGCTGGGTCGAGACGACGACGGTGTCGACACGGACGGGCTTCGAGTGCTCGTCGTATTCGATCGTGACCTGTGTCTTCCCGTCGGGGCGCAGATAGGGCAGCAGGCCGGATTTGCGCACCTCGGCGAGGCGGCGGGCCATCCTCTGCGCAAGGCTGATGGGCAGCGGCATAAGCTCGGGCGTCTCGTTCGTCGCGTAGCCGAACATCATGCCCTGATCGCCGGCGCCGTTCTGCAGCGCCTCGTCGTCGCCGCCGGCCTTCTGCTCAAGGCTCGCGTTCACGCCCATCGCGATGTCGGGCGACTGCTCGTCGATCGCGGTCATGACGGCGCAGGTGTCGCAGTCCATGCCGTATTTTGCGCGGTCGTAGCCGATGTCACGCAGGACGCCGCGGGCGATCTGGGGGATGTCCACGTAGCAGCTCGTGGATATCTCGCCCATGACGAAGACCATGCCGGTCGTGGCCGTGCACTCGCAGGCGACGTGGCCGTTCGGGTCCTGTGCGAGGATGGCGTCGAGGATGGCGTCGGAGATCTGGTCGCAGACCTTATCGGGGTGCCCCTCGGTCACGGATTCGGATGTGAAAAGATAGTGTCCCATGCGTTTTTCTCTCCTGTGCGGTGAAATTGGTTCGGGCAATACCGCACAACAGGGGTGTGCGGATTGCGCAGTCGGATTTTTCGGCAGATGAAACAACTTGTTCCTTATCTTTCGATTTACACCGCCGGATTTGGCACCTTTTGCCCGCGTGATGCTCTCACACGCGCACAGGTTGCCGGGCTTCACAGGGCCGGTCCCTCCGCCACTCTTGATAAGGCTATTCAACTTTCCTATATCATAACACGACTTCGGAACTTGTCAAGAGGTATGGTTGACTTTTTCAGATTCTGGAAGTACAATACAGGGTATGAAAAATTCAGCCTTTGGAATCAGGCTCGCGCTCGTACTCGCGGTGCTTGCCTTTATATGGATAAACTCCATGCTCTCGGGCGACATATCGCAGTATGAGAGCGATAAGGTTCTCGAGGTCGTCGAGCCGGTCGTGGAGCCGGTGCAGCAGCAGCTCGAGGACATGGGCTACCATGTCTGCAAGCGAAATCTCGTGCGCAAAATGGCGCACTTCGCCGAGTATACGGTTCTCGGCGCCGCGACGCTCCTGCTGTTCACGGCGCCGGACGGCCGCAGCCGCTATCTTATGCCGATGCTCCTCTGCTTCGGGGCGGCCTGTGTGGACGAGGGGATACAGATCTTCGCCGTGAACCGCGGCCCGCAGTTCAAGGACGTCCTCCTCGATTTCAGCGGCGCCTGCTGCGGCATCCTCGGCATGGCGCTCATCGTCCTCATCCTCTACGCCCTCCGACGACGGCGGGTGTAGGGCATCCTCCGCGTGTAAAAAGCGTCCCCCGAGGGGACGCTTTTTTGTCTTATTCAACCACGCCGATGGCCTCGATTTCGAGGGGCATGTCCTTCGGGAGGCGGGCGGCCTGGACGCAGGAGCGGGCGGGCTGCACCTCGCCGTCGAAGTACGCGGCGTAGACCTCGTTCACCGCGGCGAAATCCTCCATGTCGCGCAGAAACACCGTCGTC
>CAJOFW010000233.1 GCA_905234005.1 uncultured Oscillospiraceae bacterium | reverse complement strand
ATGCTTCGTGTACTGGTGGGAGAACACCCAGCTCTACACCGTGGCGCGTGATAACCAGACGGCGGTGGCCGACCGGCTCCTCGCCGACGGCGTGGACATCCTCATCGGCGGCGGCGTCAAAACCCCGCAGCCGATCGAGACGCGTACCGTAGACCGCGGCGACGGCACGACCGCCAACTGCGTCGTGTGCTACAGCCTGTCCAATATGCTGAGCTGCTACAGCCTGCAAAACACGAATCTCTCCGCCGCCGTCCGCGTCGACATCAGCCGCGACGCCTCGACGGGCGAGTCGTGGGTGAGCTGCGTGTCCTATGAGCCGCTGTTCATGCTCGACACAGGGGCCTACGAGGACTATGAGAACCCCGGCTTCAAGTACCGTCTGCTCGACGCGTACGACGCGATGGACGACTGGCAGAACGGCAGCTACGTCGTCAGCGACCTCGCCTACGAGGCCATCGTGGACGGCGTGAACAGCCTGCGCGGCATCATAGGCGCGCAGTACGACGCGATCAACGGCGGCGTGGAAATGGAATGCCCGTTCTGATACTTTTTTCTTTCGGGAAAAAGCCCGAAGGCAATAAACAACCAGCCCGCCCCGGAAGCGGTTCGCTTCCGGGGCGGGCTGGTCTTTTTTGTGTGCCGGACGTGCCGAAAACGGTCATCACGGGACAAACGAGGCGCTTTGGCTGACGGTGATGGTCTTCGCCTCGCCGGTGACGGTCGTGCCGTCGGCGGTGATCCAGAACGGGGTCACGGTCACGGGCGTGTTGTACAGGGCGTTTGCTACCGTGATCGAGAACGCGCAGAAGTACGCGGAGGACGGGGAGAAGACGGCCGGCGTGTAGCTGAAATCGCGAAGGCCGTTCGTGCCCGTCAGACGTGTGTAGACCTTCGCGGTCGGAAGCTCCAGCGTCTGCGCCTGACCCGTGGAGGGCAGGGTGTACGCGAGGGTGAACCCGACGAGCGCGGGATCGAGGGATTCGACCGTCGTGATGATCCGCATCGTCGTGCGTTCACTCGCGGCATAGGTCGGATAGAGGAGCTGGTATTTGACCGTCAGCACGTCCGCGTCGGCGAAGCGGGGGAGGGCGTAGCCCGTCGCGGCGGTATAAGGCGCGGTGAAGGCGTCGTCGTAATACCAGCCGGCAAAGACGCAGCCGTCCTTTTCGGGAGCCGCAAACGCCCCGTCCCCGGTCTTGAACGTCTCCACGCAGAGATAGCTCTGGCCTGCCATCGGATAAGCCGCCCTGAACGCCGCCGTCCGGTATTCGCTGTCCGGCAGGAAATCGGTGTAATCGGCCTGGGAGAGAAGGAGGTAGGCGTACTCCGTCGGCACCGTCTCCATATCCTCGGGGCGGCGGATTTCGAGCGTCAAATCCGTGTAATAGTACGAGGAGCCGACGCGAACGATGTTCCAGGCGTGTTCGCCGCTGACGATCATGCGGCAGTCATAGCCGCAGGCGAGCATGATCCGGTACACGAGCGAGGCGATCCCCTCGCACACGGCGAGACGTTCCACGAGCGCGCCGTACGCGGTCAGCATGAGCGGGCGATCCTTGCGGTTGCGGTGCGTGATGTCGTAAGTGATGGAGGGCACGAGGCTGTCGTACACGGCCCGGACGGTCTCGACGGCGCTGTCTCTCGGGAGGGACAGCTCATCCATGAACGCGGCGAAGGCGGCGTCCAGCTCGGCCTCCTGTTCGGCGCTCGTGTTGTACAGCACCGCGTAGCTGAGCCGCAGATAATACACGCCGTCCGATCGCGTGCCGCTGATCGCGGCGTTCCAGCCGCCGATCTGGAATCGGAGGTAGTCGCCCTCACGGGGATTGCCCGTGTGCTCGACGGCGGCGTCATAGACCTCCTGCAGGCAGTCGGCGTAGTCCTCAGCCGCGTAGAAGACCGAAAACGTCGTGTCCCTCGCCGTCAGGTGTCCGCGCACGACGGCTGCGGCCTCCCCGACGGTCGCGCAGTACGTCTCCGCGCCGCCGGCAGGGTCAGCGGCGTCATCCGGCAGGGCGGGCAGTGCTTCCGTTTTGAAAAAGCTGGCGTAAAGCGGCGTGATGAAGGTTTCGTATTCGAGCACATCGTTCCCGCCGTCGCCGACGGGGGCGACGCCGCTGTCGTCATCCGTGACGTCGACGGTCTCATCGCCTGTGACGTCCTCGAGCTCTCCGTCCGCGAAGGCGGGGGCGGATACGCCGGGAAGCAGCGCGAGGCACAGGAGCAGACACAGTCCTTTTTGAATAGAGAATCGCATAATTACATCTCCTGTCTGATCTGATAGAGCCGGAGCAGATCGACGCGTTCGCGTCCGATCCGAACGCTCTCCGCCGCCCGTCTGCGCGCATGTGGGGCGAGAGCGTACCGGGCGGCGCGATAGACCCATACGGCGGGCAGCAGTACAGGGTGCTTTTGCAGACACGGATAGCGGGTTTCCAGCGACCGTGCCGACGGAAACAGCGCTGCGCGCAGCGTCGGCGCTCGGTCGGCGGCGGCTGTGAGCGTGATGGACGCGCTGTGGAGGCGGCTTTCGTCCGCCGTGCACGAGACGAGCTTTCACAAACCGGATTCCCCGCTCTACATCGAGCTGCACGGCAGCCTCTTTCCGCCGGACGCCGGCGCGTTCGCGGGGTATGACGCGTTTTTCGGCGGCGTATTCGACAGCGCCGGGACGATCACCGTTCAGGGACTCCCCCTCGGTACGCCCGCGCCGACGGAGCATATGCTGTATCTGATCCTCCACGCGTGCAAGCACTTTGTATACAGCGGCTTCGGCATACGGCAGGTGTGCGACATCGCCCTGTACGCCGAGGCATACGGCGCGGTCATCGACTGGCGGCGTGTCACGGCCGCCTGTGACGGCGTCCGGGCCGGGACGTTCGCCGCCGCCGTGTTCGGCGTCGCCCGGCAGTATCTCGCGATCGACCCGCCGGCGCTGCCCGCCGCCTGGCGTGACAGCGGCGTCGACATTTTGCCGCTGCTTGACGATATCCTCACCGG
>CAJOFW010000232.1 GCA_905234005.1 uncultured Oscillospiraceae bacterium | reverse complement strand
AGCAGATTGCCGAAGCCGGTCAGCGGCACGGTCGCCCCGGCCCCGGCCCAGTCCGCCAGCGGCTGGTACAGCCCGAGCGCCCCGAGCACAACGCCCGCGACGACGTACATCGTCAGTATCCGCGCCGGCGTGAGGCTCGTCCTGTCGATCAGAAGCTGACCGATCAGACAGAGCGTGCCGCCGACGAGAAACGATTTGATAAACATCATGGTATCTGACCTCTGTTCGTATGCCGATATCGCGCCCGGCAGTTACTTTTTTTGAACCTTTTTCTCCGGGGAAAAAGGTTCAGCACCGCGCATTTTCGAGGGCGACGGCGTGGCAGATGGCGGGGATGGACTCGCCCTGCTGGTTGGTGGTGGGGCTCATCATCGCGCCGGTCGCGGCAAACAGCAGGCGATTCCAGCTCCCCTCCGCCATGCCGTGCAGGAAGTGTCCGCACAGCACGGACGCGGAGCAGCCGCAGCCGGAGCCGCCGGCGTGGGCGTCCTGGCTCTCGATATAGTAGATCAGCCGCCCGCAGTCCATATACCGCACGCCGAGCTCCACCCCGTCCGCCGCGAACAGCTCACGCAGGATATCCGAGCCGACGACGCCGAGGTCGCCGGTCACGATCGCGTCGTAGTATTCCGGGCCGCGTCCCGTGTCCTCGAAATGCGCCGTGAGCGTCGAATACGCGGCGGGGGCCATGGCCGCGCCCATGTTGTTCATGTCGGTCACGCCCGCGTCGGTGATGACGCCGGTCGTGATATGCGTGACGTACGGGCCCGGCCCCTCCCGGCGCAGGATGACCGCCCCCGCGCCGGTCACCGTCCACTGCGCCGTCGGCGGACGCTGGCAGCCGTATTGCAGCGGGTAGCGGAACTGCCGCTCCGCCGAGCAGAAGTGCGAGCTGGTCGCCGCCGCCGCCGTGTCGCAGAAGCCGCCGTCGATCGCCATCGCCGCGAGCGACAGGCTCTCCGCCATCGTCGAGCACGCGCCGTACAGGCCGAAATACGGCGCGCCGCAGTCACGCATCGCGTAGGCCGACCCGGCGCACTGGTTCAGGAGGTCGCCGGAGAACACGTATTCGACGTCGCTCGGCGGCAGCTTCGCCTTGTCGCAGGCGGTCGCGTAGCACAGCCGCAGCATCGCGGACTCGGCCTTCTCCCAGCTCTTCGCCCCGAAACGGGAGTCGTCGCTCAGGTAGTCGAAATATTTCCGCAGCGGCCCCTGCCCCTCCTTCCTGCCGCCCACACACGCCGCCGCCGCGATGGACGGACGCAGGGAATACTTTGTGTATTCCCGAGGCTTTTTGTGAAATATGCCGGAAAAGATGCAAGCAAGACGTGCGCCTCCTGTTTGTGCGGTGTTGCCTTAGCCAAAGAACAGTATCAAAATCAATCACCGCAAATAATCACCGCGGCGTATCCGGCTTGCACCGGATACACCGCGGTTTTCGTGTAGCTTCTTCAGGCTTACGCGTTGCGCCTGCGGGCGATGACCGCGATCATGCGCCGGCCTCGCCGGAGGCGGAGCCGCCGCAGGGGAGGTTCAGGTAGGTCATGGTGCTGCCGTCGGCGAGGGTGTAGACCACGTCGGCGGTGCCGTCGCCGTTTTCGGTGACGGCGGCAAGCTCGGCGCTGTACAGGGCGCCGTCCGCGTCAAGGCCGGTGTAGACATACGCGCCGTCCTCGACGAAGATCACGTTGCCCGTCGCGTAGAACAGATCGGTCACGCCGACCATGCCGAACGAGCAGGTCACGACGTCGGTGCAGTCCATCGTCACGTCGACCGCCCGGTCGATATCGAGGTACAGCGTGGAATTCGACTCGTAGCTGAGGATATCGTCGTTCCAGCCGCGCACGGAGTAGAAGCAGTCGCCCGCGACCGCGACGGAGAACGCCGTCGGGAACTCGGATGCCGCGTCGACGTCGACGTACAGGCTCGCGCCCGTCCAGGTGCTCGGGCCGCCGACGGTGATGAGCGTCGTATCCGCGTCGCCCGACCAGTTCAGCCGGGAGTCGACGACGCTGACATACCCGCGTCCGCCGCGTGTGGCGGAGAACACGCTGCCGCTGAGGCTCTCGAAGTCGGAATTCACGAGGATGACCTCGCCGACGTCGGAGCTCATGGAGGTCTTGTTGCCGAAGTTCCAGGAGCCGCCGGTCGCGACGGTCGTGTTCGTGAAGACGGCCTGCGCGTTGCCGTTGACCTCCCAGCCGGAGAGCTTCGAGGCGAACGTATTGACGAGGTAGGCCGAGCACGTCTCGTCCATGACGGAGCCGCCGCTGTTTTCGACGGTCACGACGTCGTTGAAGATGATCGTGCCGGAGCTTGCGTCGGAATTGAAGATGCGGCCGCTGTTCATGAGGCTGTCGTTGTCGAGGACGAGCACGCCGTTGTAGAAGATCGAGAACGGGTGGCCGCTGGCGTTGCGGAGCGTGGAGCCGGAGATGACGGTCGTGGAGGCGGAGCCGGCGTAGATGGAGCCGGCCGCCGTGCCGCCGGTGCCGATCAGGAAGATCTGTCCGTTGTCGTTCGAGACGGTGACGGACGTGCCGCCGTCGGTGACCTGCAGGCCGTCGCCGCCGCCGAAGAAGCGATGGGAGTCGTCGCGGATGTCGTCGCCGGTGCCGGACGCCTGGGCGAGAACCGTCGTATTGCGCAGCTCGGCCTTCACGCCGTCACGGATCCAGAGGCCGGAGCAGTAGAAGGAGCCGACGTCCGCGAGATTCCACGTCGTGCCGGTCGCGAAGCTGGCATAACCGTCCACGCCGGTGATGACGAGCGTATCGTCCTCGAGCGCCCAGGAGAACGCGAGGGACTTGTAGGTCTTCTCGCCCTGATACTCGCTCGCCGAATAGCCCGCCTCATAGTAGAGTGTGCCGGTCGTCTCGTCATATGTCAGCTCGTCGATGATCGCGGTGCCGTCCACGACGATGACGTAATCGCCGACCGGGATGATCGTGCAGTCGTCCCACTCGGCGGGATCGACGGTCGCCGCGTCGGAGATCGTGATCGCGGCCATCGAGGTCAGGCCGTAGTGGTTTGTCTCGGCGGTGTATTCCTCGATGCCATGGCGCTCGTAGTAGGTGGCGGTGTCGAGGTAGGTGTCGGTCGCAAGGGCGCCGTGCTTCGTGGTGTTGTAGAGGTATACGTCCTCGGTGTCGTCGTCGGGAAGCTCCTTCGCCGCGTCGGACGTGCCCCTGAGGGCGTAGAAGATCATGACCGCGTCCCACTTGGTGACCGGCTCGTCGATGACCGCGTCGAGGTCGACGCCCATGCCGAAGTATTCGTTCACGGCCGCGGCGTTCTCCTCCCGGGAGCCGCCGCCCATGCCGCGCAGGGCCTCGGCCGCCGCGTCGCCGGCCTCGTTCAGGGCGGACTGGCCGCCGGTGACGGCGTTGTAGATCATGTTCAGGAGGTCTCCGTAGTTGATGGCCTCGTCGATGCGGTAGGGAAGCTGGCCCTCCACGCCAAGCTCGGGGCGGTATTTGTACATGCCCAGCTCGTCGGTGTTGGAGCCGTCGGGATCGACGACGCTGTCATAACGGAACAGACCGCCGGAGCGCAGCGCCGGGTTCAGCGCCTGGAACCATGTGCAGTAGTAGTGGCCCCAGAAGAAGTCGTTGAAGTCCTCGTAGAGCTTGTTCATGTTGTCGCCGAATATGCCGGTGACCTCGTCGCCCGCCGTGACCTCATACGTGGTGTTGTTCATCCAGTAGTAGCGGAAGAGATAATAGCACGCCTCGACGCGCAGATAGCCGTCGCCGACGTGGACGGCCTCGGTCGCGTCGGTCGGGTTCACGTTGACGAGACGGTCGGTCAGGAATTCCTCCCATGTGTCGCCGCCGGTCGTCGCGCCGTTTGACAGATACCAGTCTACGGCGGCATACAGCTCGTCGTAATCGTATCCGCCGGCCTCGGCCGCCGCGGCGATCTCATCGGCAAAGTCCCCGGCCCCGAACAGGTCGATCGCGCCGCCGATGATCGCGTCGGCCGCGCCGTCGTGGTAGTACACCGCGCCGGGCGTCACCGCGTCCGCGTCATAGCGAAGGGCGTAGCCGTTGTAATCGACCGTCGCGTTCAGATAGTCCTGCGCGGCGAAGCTCACGACGTAGACGGGCACAGCGGTGAATTCGGTCTCGCCGTCGTCGAACAGGACGTAGCCGTAGACCTGCCCCTCGGGCGCGGCGTCAAAGACAAGCGTCAGCGTCGTGCCGTCGAACGCGGCGGTCACGCCCTCGAGTGCGGTCTCGCAGGCGGCGTCGGCGTAAACCGTGGCCGTCGTGCCCTCGG
>CAJOFW010000231.1 GCA_905234005.1 uncultured Oscillospiraceae bacterium | reverse complement strand
GCGGCGACTTCAACCTTTCGACGCAGGAGGCCCTGGCGCTCTACCCCGTCGGAGACGGGATGTGGCAGCCGGGCGTTCTCGAGGCGGACGCGTTCGGCGGCGGCTGTCGCTTTGTGACGGATATCTTTTTGCCCACCTGCCGCTCGCTCGACCGCCCGTTCGCCGACGCGGACAGGGAGACGTTTCAGTATTACGTCACCGACGGGTTCATCCTCTCCGCGAACGTGCTCGCGCTCTCGGTCGAGACGGTCGACACGGCCTTCGTATACGCCGACCACAACCCGGTCGTGCTGACCGCGTACCTGCTGCCGGAGGCGGAGCCGTGACGCTGCGCCGTGATTGACGCCGCGATGCTGCGCGGTTTGCGCCGGATTTGCGCGGTTTGTTCCGGGGGTATTGCAAAGAGAAGACACTTTCGTTATGATATGGCCGACGCGGTGTTTTACGCGCCGGCCATATCTTTTTTATATCATACCTGTAAACGGAGGAATACGGCACATGAAAAAAGCGTTGTCCCTTCTCCTCGTCCTGGCGCTTGCCCTGACGCTCGCGTCGTTCGCGTTCGCGGACGGGGCGGAGGGCGTGTCCGACCGGGAGTACATCGAGGAGACCCTGAACCTTGCGAACAACGAGACCGTCACCTGGAGCTACAACGCGTCCGCGGACGGCTGGGTCATGTCCATCGTCCCGGCGGTCGTCTATCCGATCCTGCCCGACCAGCAGGGCGTGTCCGTCTGCGTGCCCGGCGCGTATGTCACCGGCATCGACACCGACGGCGACGGCGCGGCCGACGTGACGGCGGATACCTGCGCCGAGGCCGTGAACGGCACGCTCGTCATCGACTACGACGCCTCGGTCACGAGCACGAACGGCCAGGTCTACACCGCCGCGACCGCCCCGGTCATCCTGAACACCGGCGCGGCCGGCTACGGCTCCTCCTCGAACAAGACCGCCTCCACCACCTACGCGAAGGAGGGGTACATCAACGTCGCCTGCGGCAACCGGGGCAAGCAGGACTCCGTCACGAACGAGGACGGCTCCGTCACCTGCGTCGGCGACGCGCCGAGCTGCCTCGTCGACCAGAAGGACGCGGCCCGGTTCGTGAAGTACAACATCCTGCTCGGCAACCTGCCCGGCAGCGTGGACTATTTCGTATCCACCGGCGGCTCCGGCGGCGCGGCGCACGCGTCGATGTTCGCGGCCACGTCGAACAACCCCGACTTCTACGACTATGAGATCGAGGCCGGCGCGGTCGGCGTGTACCGGCTGGAGGACGGCTCGTATTCCACGACCGTCACGATCGACGGCGTCGACTATGACATCTCCGACGGCGCGTGGGGCTGCATCGCGTACAGCGCGATCACGTCGCTGTACGAGGGCGACATCACGATGGCGATGGAGTATTACCTCGACCCGACGTACAGCTTCAACACCGATTTCCAGAAGCAGCTCGCGGCGTACCTGTCCGAGACCTATATGGAATACATCAACGGCCAGAGCCTGACCGTCGACGAGGCCCTCGCGGGCTATGACATCGACGGCGACGGCGAGATCGGCGGCGTCGTGGCGCTCACGATCGAATACGACCCCGACCTGTACCCCGAGACGAACGGCTACGGCGGCACGTATCTGAATATGTACCTCGCCGAGTTCACCGAGAACGTCCAGTGGTACCTCGATAACCTCGGCTACGCGACCGGCTATACCTGGTTCAACGCCGACGGCACGGCCATGACCGACGACGAGGTCGCCGCGATGACCGCTTACGACCGCGCCCTCGCGTTCGTCGAGGGACGCTATGCCGCCGCGAGCAGCGGCAACGCCGGCCCCGGCGGCGCCGGCCCGAACGCCGCCCGCACCGCCTCCGGCGAGGCGTCCGGCAACACCACGGTCGTGAACGGCGTCACCGAGATGATCGTCGGCACGCCCGAGGAGGGCTCCACCCAGGCCGCCGGCGCGGGCACGAACTCGAACAACTACGCCTCGTTTGAGGAGATGGTGGAAGCCTACGAGGCCGACATCGACGAGATCTATGCCGGCGACGCTTACGGCAAAAACATCGTCGAGCTGTATAACCCCCTGAACTACATCGGCGCCGAGGGCACCGAGGATCCCGTCTGGACACGCGTCGTCATGGGCGAGAAGGAGGGCGACATGGGCATGATGGCCTCGCTGAACCTCTATATCGCGTGGCTGAACGCCGGCACGGACGCCGTCGTCGAGTGGCAGTACAACGGCGGACACGTCCCGTCCGAGGTGCTGGGCAACTCGTTCGCCCTGTGGGTCGATACGATGTACGGCGAGCACGTCGAGGGAGCCGTCTCCGTGGAGAAGGCCGCCGCCGAGCCGCAGACCGAAAACGGCACGGCCGAGTCCGCCACCGGCACGGACATCTCCGGCTGGGTGAAGCTCGACGAGAACGGGCAGGTCTCCATCGCGCTCGAGGACGCGGCGAACTACCGCACGTCGAACGCCGCGAAGGCGATCCCGGGCTTCGACGTGATGGACTACGGCCAGGAGGACTACGTCTTCGGCAGCGCCGAGCGCGACGCCCGCCACTGGGATGCCTTCGTGCTGGAGGCGTTCCGGGAGCACGCCGACGTGCTGGCGGATATGTTCTAAGGTTTTTTCCCCAAAAAGCGAACGCGCCGCATGGAACGCGGCGCGTTCCGTACCTCGGAAGCCTGTAACGATGCAGCCCCCGCTGTCTCGCTATCATTTTTGCCGGAAACCGCGAGTACCCCCTGATCGGAACCGCAAAGCGGTTCCGATCATAAAAAACTTTGCGGGAAAATGCAGGATTTTCTTGACAAGCGGGGAAGAAGACATTATAATACACAAGGTTAAACATACTCACCGGCATACATTAAGCACGTTAAGAGGCGTACTTGGAGGGAGGGAAAAGAATGTCTGAGGTCCATGTGAAGGAGAACGAATCTCTCGACAATGCGCTGAAACGTTTTAAGCGCAGCTGCGCGAAGGCCGGCGTCATGAACGATCTGCGCCGCAAGGAGTACTACCAGAGCCCCAGCGTCAAGCGCCGCAAGAA
>CAJOFW010000230.1 GCA_905234005.1 uncultured Oscillospiraceae bacterium | reverse complement strand
CCGCAGCGCCTGCGTCGCCCTCGCGGTCACGCTGCTCGCCTCCGCCGCCGGGGCCTTGAGCGAGGACGGCAAGACGCCGGGGTATGTGCTGCTCGGCGCGTCGCTCGCGATCATGGGCGCGAGCATGGGCGATATCCGCTCGTTCCTGTCCCAGACGAAGGCGGCGCTGCTGTCCCTGTCCGACTTCTCACGGGCGCTGCTGCCGTGCGTCGCGGCGGCGTCGGCGGCGGCGGGCTCCGGCGCGGCGGGGGCGGCCCGGTACACGGTGTCGGCGGTTTTTCTTGATCTTCTGATGTCGGTCGGGACGGACGTCATCCTGCCCGTGATCTGCGCCTATGCCGCCCTCGCCGCCGCGCACGCGGCGCTGCCGGACGGGGCGCTCGGCGGGGTGGTGAAGCTCATTTCCTGGGCGTGTACGACGCTTTTGACGACGCTCACGACGGTATTCACGCTCTGTCTGACGCTCTCGGGCGTCATCGCGGGCAGCTCGGGCAAGCTGGCGGGCAGTCTCGCAAAGACGGCGATCTCCGCCTCCCTGCCCGTTGTGGGACGCATCCTGTCCGACGCGGCGGAGACGTATCTCGCCGGGGCGAAGCTCCTGCGCGGGGCGGTCGGGA
This sequence comes from uncultured Oscillospiraceae bacterium, assembly GCA_905234005.1. GTDB lineage: Bacteria > Bacillota > Clostridia > Oscillospirales > Oscillospiraceae > CAJOIG01. The sequence continues at coordinate 2,991 of CAJOFW010000230.1, read as the reverse complement.
TATTCGGCCTCGCCGCCGTGCTCGCCGTGTGCCTCGGGCCGATGGTGAAGCTCGGGCTGCACTATCTGCTGTTCCGGGCGGCGGCGTGTGTCGCGGAGCCGTTCGCGGACGCGAGGCTGTCGGGCCTCATGGGACACATCGCGTCGTGTTACGGCATGGCGCTCGGACTGCTGGGCAGCGCGGGGGCGATGCTGTTTGTCTCCGCCGTGCTCGGCGCGGGGGTGCTGTCGGGATGAGCGAATGGGTCAGGGGCATATTCGCCGCGTCGCTGCTGGGCGCGATGGCGCTCGCGCTCTGTCCGCCGGGACGGGTGAGGAGCGTGACAAGGCTTGCGTGCGGGCTTGTGTGCGCCCTCGCGGTCGCGTCGCCGCTTTTTCAGCTCGACATGGACGGCCTCGCCGCCGGAATCGCCTCGTATCAGCGTCAGGCCGAGGCAATCACAGCCGACGAGGACGAACGGCAGAAGCTGCTCGAGCGGACATACATAGAGGAGCAATACGCCGCATATATATCATCGAGGGCGCGTCAGACCGGCGCGGATGTACGCTCCGTCACGGTATCGGCCCGGTGGGACGACGGCGCCCTCGTCTGGTACCCGCACACGGCGGCCGTCGAGGGGGCATACAGCGCGGCGCTGTCACGTATCATCGAACAGGAGCTGGGCATTCCGCCCGAACGTCAGGAGTGGATCGCGTATGAATGAACGGCTCAGAGCGCTGGCGAAGCGTCTTGCGGGCTATCAGTACGTCCTTCTCGTGGCGGCGGTGGGTCTTGCGCTCATGCTGTGGCCGTCCGGCGGCGGCAGCGGCGGCGGTGACGACACGGGAGCCGCAAGCTCGGAGGAGGCGCGGATCGCCGGGCTTCTGACCGACATCGAGGGGGTGGGACAGGCGCGTGTCCTGCTGTCGGATCGCGGCGCGGTCGTCGTATGCGCCGGGGCGGACAGCGCGGCGGTGCGCCTTCGTGTGACGCAGGCGGTGCGGTGCTATACCGGTCTCGGCGCGGACGACATCGTCATATTCATTCTGGATCAACATGGAGGGTAAAGCAGTGAGGAAGAATCTGAAGCGGAACATCGTCATCGCGGCGGTGCTCGTATTCGTGGGCGCGGCGGTGTACCTGAACTGGTCGTACAACAGCCGCTGGGGCGCGGCGGACGCGGCGATGGCGGCGGCGGAGGACGCCTACATGGCCGAAGCCGAGAACGATTATCTCGAGACCTCCGCCACGATGGGCGGCGCGGTCACGTCCGCCTACTTCGACAAGGCCCGGCTCACACGCCAGTCCACTCGCGACGAGGCGCTGGAGCTTCTGGAGCTTGCCTGCGCGGACACGGACGTCTCCCAGGAGGTGATCGACGAGTCCATGCAGCAGATCAGCGCGATGGCCGCGTGGAATCTGCAGGAGAATATGCTCGAAAACGAGCTTCTGGCAAAGAACTTCGGCGACTGCGTCGTATTCGTGTCGGACGAGGGCGTGACCGTCGCCGTGCCGGCCCCGATGGAGGGGCTGACCGACGTGCAGGTCGCCCAGATCACCGAGGCCGTCCTCGCGAACACGGACTACACCGCCGTCGACCTCAACATCATCGAGGTCAAGGAATAATACCTCTTCCCCGAGGAAAAGGTTCAAAAATATCTTTGTATTTGCTTCCAAAAGGCAGCGTTTCCAAGGCTTCGTGGCCGGTAACGAGACGAAGCCCTGAATCGGGAAGCAGCAAAAAGCCGGCTGCCCGGAGGCGAAATCACCTCCGGGCAGCCGCGGCGTTGTTCATGCGGATCAGCCCTCGTATACCCGTATCAGCTCGGTGAGCAGGTTCACGCCGTGCGCGGCGAGCAGCGCGTCGCCCGTCAGCATGGGGAGGCGGGCGTTTAAGTCGATGACCTTCCACACGCCGCCGTCGAAAATCGCCTCGACCTCGAGCACGCCGTGTACGCCGACGGCCTCCGCCGCGTCTATGGCGGTCTTCGCGAGAAGCTCCGCCTCGGGCGCGGGCTGACACACGGCGTCCGTCCGGTGACGGCCGTCGTCGAACGTGAGCCTTGCGGCGGGGTGCGCCGTATAGCCGCCGGGCGTGCCGGTCACGGCGACCGACCACACGTCCCCGGACAGCTCCTCCTGCGTGACAAAGCCGGCGTTCACCGCGCCGCCCACCTCGCAGTAGTCGTCCGTCACCCAGATGCCGAGGCCGAAGCCGCCCCGGTCGGGCTTCACGATGTAGGGCTCCGAGCCTCCGGGGAAGTACGCCGGCGCGGGGATGCCGCGTTCACGCAGCAGCGCGTCGGACTTAAGGCGGCTCGAGGCGGTCGCCCACGCCGCCGCGTCGAACATTGAGCGTGCCGTCGTCCTCCGTGGCCGGGAGGATGTAGTCCGCTTCCGACGAGACGACCGCCATCCCGGCGGCGTCCGCAAGACGCCTCGCCTGCTCCGCGAGCGGGCCGGCGCCGATGATCCTGAGCGTCATCCCTGCAGACCGTCCTCCTGCCGCTGCATATTCTCGACGACGACGTCGTAGATGTCGCCGAGGGTGGCGGCGTATTCGAGCACCCGCCAGGGTACGTTCGTGTGGAAGTGGATCTTGATGAGATCCTCGTCGCCGACCGCGAGCAGGCAGTCGCCGGGGATGTTTTCCATGATGTAGTCGTGGATTTCGTCCTCGTCAAGGTCCTCGCCCTCGATCAGAAGCTGCGTGTCAAAGCGATACTCAAGCATAATTATAATCGTTCTCCTGTATTCATATTATCAGCGCGATGATTGTAACACAATCATCGCGCTGTGTCAAAAACAATATGCCGGAATGAATTGTCAGCGCCGGATCACTTGATGATCTGCTGGGGCTTGTCCTCGGTCATATCCTCGTTGCGGAGCAGGACGTTCGTGAGGATGCCGAGAATCAGGGCGCAGGCGACCTCGGTGATCGTGACCGAGCCGAAGGACACGCTCATGCCGCCCACGCCGGCGATGAGGATGACGGACACGACGAACAGGTTG
>CAJOFW010000229.1 GCA_905234005.1 uncultured Oscillospiraceae bacterium | reverse complement strand
CCTCCCTCTCCGGCATATGCAGCACCATCTTCGCCGTCGCGGCGCTGTTCATTATATATAAGTGCATCGCGACCAGCAGAATGTACCAGCGCAAGGCCCGCAAGCAGGCGATCACCGACGCCCTCACCGGCCTGCCCAACGGCTTTGCCTGCACGGAGATGATGAACGAATTCTTCAGAAAGAACGAGCCGTTCACCATCGCCACCCTGAATCTCAACAACTTCAAGACCATCAACAACACGCTCGGACATGAGGCGGGCAACGAGGTGCTGCGGGAGCTTGCCAACCGGCTGAACACGGCCGGACAGGAGGGCTGCGCCGGCACGCACGCCATATTCACCCACAACGGCGGCGACGAATACGCCCTGCTCATCCCCGGCAATCACTCCGAAAAGGTCATCCTGCAGGCGCTCCAATACTACGAATCCGTCATCGAGGAGAAGATCACGGTCGAGGGCTGCGACTTCTTCATGACCGCCTGCATCGGCTACGCCCGGTATCCGGTGGACGGCGGCGACGCCAACGCCCTCATGACAAACGCCAACGCCGCCATGCACGCCGCCCGACAGAGCCGCGGCGAGTGTAACATCGTCCGCTTCACGCCCGAAATCATCAACGCGGATCACACCATGGAGATCGAGCACAAGCTCCGCACCGCCCTCGCCGAGGATACCATCCTGTTCTATCTCCAGCCGCAGTTTGACATCAACCACAAGCTTATCGGCTTCGAGGCGCTGGCCCGGATGAAGGATGAGACGGGACAGCTCGTCAGCCCCGGCGAATTCATCCCCGTGGCGGAGAAGGTCGGTCTCATCGACCGGGTGGACGGCGCCGTCTTCCGGAAATCCGCCGGTTTCTTCGGCGAGATGGTCCGAAAGTACCGCACCGACGCGACGCTGAGCGTGAACATATCGGTCAAGCACCTGATGAAAAACGGCTTTCTGGACGAGGTGCGTTCCATCCTGTCCGAGAGCGGCATGCCCGCCGATCAGCTCGAGATCGAGATCACCGAGTCTGTGCTGATCGACTCGGTCGAGAAGGCTCTGAGCTGCATCAACGAGATCAAGAGCATGGGCGTCAAGATCGCCATCGACGATTTCGGCACCGGCTACTCGTCCCTGAGCTATCTGAGCACCTTCCCCGCCGATATGCTGAAGGTGGACAAATCCTTCATCGACCGGATGAACACCAGCGAATCCTCCCGCCAGTACGTCGCGGCCATCATCTCCATCGGGCACGTGATGAACTTCACCGTCATCTCCGAGGGCGTCGAGGAGAACGACCAGCTCGAGACGCTGCGAAGCATCGGCTGCGATTACATCCAGGGCTTCATCTGGGGCCGTCCCATGCCCCCCGAGGAGGCGGAAATGCTGGTCATGCAGTCCACGGGCGTCAGCGCCTGATGCACGGAAACCAAAACAAAAAAACAGAGCCGAAGCGGCTCTGTTTTTTTGTTTCGCAATGCAATGCAATACACTTCCGCGTCACTCCGGCGCGTTTGCCGCGCCGAAGAAGGGGGACATTTTCACACCGGGGAAAAGCCTGTACGTAAGCTGCACGAACCGGCCCGTCAGCAGCACCGACGCGACCGAGCTTATGCCCACGCTTGCCAGCGAGTGCTGGAAGATGAGATTGATGACGATCGCGATGACGACATACACCGCGTCCGCGATCATCTTGACGTTCCCGAGCTTTTTATCGTATGTCCGGGCCACGACGTTGTTGAACTCATCCGGCGCGGGCAGCATCATGTCGCAGCCGCTGATGAGCGCCACGCCGAAGCCCTGTATCGCGATGCCCAGCACGAGGGCGATGACCTTCTGCCAGACCGCCATCTGCGGATCCCAGAGCCACATGAAGAAGTCCACCAGATACCCGAACGGCACGCCCACGCCGAGACACAGCACGCTCTTGAGGGTGATTTTCCGCTGGACGATGATCTGCAGGATCACGCACAGAACGTGCAGCAATATCGTCGCGTTTCCCAGCGTCAGCGGCGTGATGTTCGCCACGGCGTCGGGCACGGCGGTGATGGGCGAGACGCCCCAGTATGTACGCTTTAACAGCACCAGTCCGACGGCCATGCTGATGAGGCCGGCGGCGTATTGCAGGATGCGTCTTGCGAGCTGTTTTTCCTTCATGCGTTTCCCCTTCTTGTCTTTTCCTGTCGCGTCTTCTGTCTACAAGCCCCACATATCGCGCATGATGCCGACGCCCAGCGCACCCTCGCCGGTGTGGCAGGCGATGCTGAGAGGCAGGGGATCCTTCTCGATGACGAGGTCTGGAAACGCCCGCTGCAGCGTAAGCCGCCACTGCTCGCCCAGCTCCTCGTCGCCCGTGTAGGCGGCGCGGATGATCACGGGCTTTCCGGCGAAGCGGACGGCGCGGTCGTGCGCAAGTCCGTCGATGATCGCCGCCATGGCCGCCTTCATGCCCCGGGTCTTCCGGTAGGCGTCCAGCTTGCCGCCCTGTATCTGCAAGACGGGCTTTATCTGCAAAACCGTCCCGATCGCCGCTCCGGCCGCTGTGACGCGGCCGCTCTTTTTCAGCAGCTCCAGCGTGTTGACGGCGATGTAGATGGCGGATTCCGGGCCGTCCTGCTCGAGGTATCGGACGATCTCCTCCGCGCTCCTGCCGATATCGGCGAGATACTTCGCCTCCATCGCCGACTGCCGCAGCGTCACGGATATGCGGTGGTTGTCGACGACGTGAACCCGGCCGTCGTAGTCCGCGGCGAGCATCCTGGCCGCGTCACAGCCGCCGGACAGCCCGCTGGACATCGGGATGTATATGACCTCATCAAACCGCCGCAGCAGCGGTTCCCACGCCTCGATCAGATCGCCCGGCGAGGGCTGGGAGGTCTTGACGTCCGCGCCGTTCCGCAGCCGGTAATAGAATTCGGTCGAGTCGATGGTCACGTCCTCGAAGTACACCTCGCCGTCCAGTATCACAGGCATCGGCATACGGTAGATATTCTGCGCCTGCGCCTGCTCCTGGGATATGCCGCTGTTGGTGTCGGTCACGATCGCGATGCTTGCACTCATGAATGATATCCTCGATATTCGGGTAATCGCCCG
>CAJOFW010000228.1 GCA_905234005.1 uncultured Oscillospiraceae bacterium | reverse complement strand
CGGCGGGGGCGAGGTCGGACGTGTCGCCGTAGTCCCGGGCCGGTGCCTCGGCGCGCTCACCCGGCAGCAGCGACAGCGCCGCGTCCTCGACCCGGGCGGGATCTGCGTCGCCGACGACGGTCAGCGCCATGTTCGACGGGCGGTAGAAGGCGCGGTGGCAGTCGTACAGAAGCGCCGGGGTGATCGCCTGAATGGATTCGACCGTGCCGGTCACGTCGTCCCGCAGCGGGCTGCCCTCGGGGCAGATGCAGCGCATGAACCGCTCGTAGACCTGAAACTCCGGGCTGTCTTCGTACATCCGGATCTCCTGGGCGATGATGCCGCGCTCCTTGTCGACGCTCTCCTGCGTGAAGTACGGCACGGACACGAACGACAGCAGCGTGCGGAGGTTCTCGTCGAGCCGGCCGGTGCAGTCGAAGTGGTAGGCGGTCATGGCCATCGACGTGAACGCGTTCGGGTCGGCCCCGGCGGCGGTCAGCGTCATGAGGGCGTCGCCGTCGGGCGTGTCGAACATCTTGTGCTCGAGGTAGTGGGCGACTCCGGCGGGGGTGTCGACCGTGCTCCCGTCCAGCGTGAAGCGGCGGTCGGCGCCGCCGTAGTTCACCGCGAAAACGGCGGACGTCTTGCGGTAGCCGGGCTTCGGCACGACGCGGACGGTCAGGCCGTTCGGCAGGACGGATTCATACAGCGTCTCGCCGACGGCGGGGTATTCACGCTTCGTCATCGGCGTCGTCCTCCTCTCCGTACATGAAATAGACCATGTCGCATTCGACCGAACGGGCAACGGCCGCCGCGTCGTCGGCGGTCACGTCCTCGATCAGCGCCGCGAACTCCGCCGGGGTGTACGAGAGGCCCTGCACGTTCTGGCTGAGCCAGAAGCTCTCGAGCTGGCCGATGCTGTCCGACGCGGCGGTGTACTCGCTCATCAGCGTGCGTTTGGCGCTCTCCAGCTCCTCCGGCGTGACGGCGCCGGCGCGCAGGGCGTCGAGCTGGTGCGTGATCTCGGCGAGGGCGGGGTCGAGATTCTGCGGCTCGATGCCGCAGGACACGAGCATGACGCCCTTCAGCACGTCGACGGAGGAGCCGGCGTAATAGCACAGGCTCAGCCTCTCGCGGACGTTCATGAACAGCTTCGAGGTCGGACAGCCGCCGAACAGGGCGTTCATGACCCGGATGGCGGCGAGATCCGGCTCCTCCATGCACGCGCCGAGGCGATAGCCGAGCACGAGCCGGCCCTGGGTCACGTCCATGCTCTCGGTGTGATAGCGTATGTCGTCCTCGAGCCGGTTCATGCGGATGTCGGTGCCGATGCCGTCGTCAAGCTCGCCGCGCGGCAGCGTGCACAGCGCGTCGCACAGCGCGTCGCGGACGCGGTCGAAATCCGCCGTGCCGCAGTAGAAGATCTCGATGGGCGACTGGGCGAGAAGGGCGCGGTAGCGCTTCGTGAGGCTCACATACCGGATGCTCTCCGCCGTGTCCTCCGTGCCGAGGGCGTCGACGGCGTAATCCTCCGCCGCGCACATCAGCTCGATGAGCCGCTGGCGGCTGTAGGCCGCCTTGTCGTTTGCGAGGGCGCGGATGTCCTCGAGGAGCTTTTCGCGTTCGCTGTCCACGTAATCGCGCCGCAGAAGTCCGCCGCGTGTGACGGGGGAGAGCAGCATCTCGCCCAGCAGGGCGATCACGTCCTCGAGCAGGGAGCCGCCGCCGTCGGGCAGGTACGCCCCGTCGACGAAATCGGCCCAGAAGCCGACGGCCTGTATCTCGCCGAGCTTGCGGACGATCGGCTCGATCCGGGCCCCGTAGAGACTGTCGAGCCGGGCCGCGAGCGCGTCCATATCGGGACAGCGGACGGTGCCCCGCCGCAGAACGCTGGGGATCAGCGCGTTTTTCGCGGCGTTTTCGCGTGTAAGCGGCGTGAGCAGGTTCAGGCTCACGACGCCGGTTTTGAATTTATCGGTCTGCAGGCACGTCAGAAAGACGCCCGGCAATATCTCGTCTCGCGTCGGGTGCAAGCGTGTCACTTCCCATCCGTGTGTCATTTGATCGCCTCGATTATAGCACATTTTTCCGGTTATGGGTATGTACATACTGTGAATTGTGCCGCCCGCCCGGCGGCGACGGCTCCCCCGGGAGAGCCGTCGCCGGACATACCGGCTTGCCATTCGCGGTCATCGCCGGTCGTCGGCCCGTGCCGGTACTCCGTGCAAATGCATCCGGAAAGCGCCGGTTGCCGGCGCTTTCCGGAGCAGAATCCGTTCATCAGTCCGCTGAACGGTCGGTTGACCGATCAGGTGATCGTCACCTGACCGTGCCTTACGCGGACGCGGCGGGAGCAGATTTCGGCCTCGTAGCCCTCCCAGCCGGCGGGCAGATGCGGCTCCACGACGAGGCGGCCGTCCTTCAGCCGGATGCCGAGCAGATCCTCGAGCACCACCCGGAAGAACCACCCGGCCGAGCCGGTGTACCAGCTCCAGAGCGCCTCGCCGCCGTGGTCGGCGTTCGTCGACACATCCGCCGCGAGGACGTAAGGCTCCGCGCCCCAGCGGGCGGGGTCGTGCTTCTCCGGCATACAGCACTCGAGCACGCGCGCGCCGTCGTCCGCCATGCCCTCGCGCAGGAGGGCGGAGGCGAGCCAGACCGCGCCGTGGGTGTACTGTCCGCCGTTTTCACGGAAGCCGGGGCCGCAGGCGCGGATATAGCCGGGGTCAGGCCCCGCGCCGTCCTCAAACGGCGGCGTGAACAGCTTCGTGACGCCGGCGTCCGGGTCGTACAGCCGGTCGAGGCAGGCGCGCAGGGCGGTCTTCACGCGGGTTCTGTCCGCGTCGGGGCAGAACGCCGCCCAGCTCTGCGCGATCGAGTCAAGCTCGCACGCCGGTGAACCGGCCGCGCCCAGCGGCGCGCCGTCCTGCCACCAGCCGCGCAGATACCAGCCGCCGTCCCACGACCGCTCCGCCGCCCGTGCGCAGACGTTCGCGGCCACGGCGTACTTCTGCCCGCCCTGCTCGCCGAGGCGGTCGAGGAGCTTCCCAAAGCGTCCGGCGGTCACCGAGAAGAACCAGGTGAGCCATACGCTCTCG
>CAJOFW010000227.1 GCA_905234005.1 uncultured Oscillospiraceae bacterium | reverse complement strand
CCGCCGGTGATGGAGATGGCCGGAGCCGTCCAGCCCGTGAGCGTGCTGTTGAAGCCGTCAAAGTGCAGCTTTTCCTGAATCTCGGGACGCAGCTCGAGCGACGCGGCGTCGATGTTTTTCGTCTTGCCGCCGATGGTGAAAAAGCCGTCCGTCTCGCCCTTCAGGTCAAGAAGCCCGTGGGTTTTGCTCGCAAAGGTGAAGTCGGTGAGGCCCGTCTCCGTCAGCTCGCCGGTGAATTCCACCGCCGCCGTGTCGTCGACGGTGATCTCGCCGGCGTCGTCCGTGATGTACAGCGGATAGGTCATATCGCCGAAATAGACCTCGACGTCGCCCTCGTAGGTGTTCCCCGTCCGCAGGATGTCGATGATCCCGTCCACCGTCATGGTGGCGGCCTTGCCCATGGAGCCCGCGATCACGGAATCCGCGTCAAGGGACAGGCAGAAAAGCGCGCTGGCGCCTGTAACCGTCCACTTCGCGCCCGCGCCGACGATGAGCTTACCGCCGTTCACCGCGCCGGAGAGCTTCGCGCCCTCTCCCAGCGTGAGGGTATAACCATCGCACTCTACGTTTTCGGTGTACTCCCCGGCGTCCAGCGTGGTATCCTCCGTCAGGGTCACGGTCTCCGCCTCGCTCGAGCCGCCCATGGGATCGCCCGAGGGCATATCCCCGGAGGCGTAAGCCGTGCAGGCAAGGCCCGCCAGCATCGCCAGAGTGATCAGGATCGCAAATGCTTTTTTCATGTCGTTTCTCCTTTCCATCACGCCAGCGTGATGATCACATTTTCATATGTTCCCGCGGTCAGCGCGTCCGCCGCCGCGCCGTTCACCGTGACGACCGCGCCCGCCGGAAGCTCCACCGCACAGCCCGCGTCCACGGTCAGAACGCCGACGTCGCTGTCTCCGGTCACGGCCCACACCGCGCCCTCGGAGAGGGTCAGCTCGGCGACGTGAATCGCCGCGCCGGTGAGGGACGCGCTCTCCACCGCGAGCTTCAGGGCGTTGTCATACCGGCCCGCGTCCTCAAGCTGCGCGCCCCAGGTCTCCTCCTCGGCGGCGTTCAGCGCCCACACGTCGCCGGTATAGACGCCGTTTTTCAGGGTGAAATCCCCGGTCGCGGCGCAGATCTTCGCGCCGACGCCCGGCTCCGCCAGATTCGCGGGCACGAGGTTGCACACCCGGATGAGATACCGCCCCTCGGCGGGAGAACAGGTCACGCCGTCCAGAACGCCGGAGCCGTTCGCGCCGGTGACGTAGATCACATCACAGGCAGTGGAGGTGATCGAGCCGCCGGTCATCGTCAGCGCGCCCACCTGCGAGGTGGCCGACTGGCTGTGGAACTTCACGCCATAGGGCGCGATCACGTCGGTATCCGCCGCCGTGATGACCGCGTTTCCGGTGAGGACAAGTCCCTCGGCGGTGTTCGGCTTCGTCTCGTCGGAGACGCCGTCCCTGCCGTCGTTCGTGACATACGCCCAATCGACGGCGTTCCCGTCCCGGTCAAAGCCCACGGTGACGGTGGTATTCGCAAGGCTCGCTTTGCCGTCCCCGTCCATATAGACGCCGGGCGCCATGCGGGCCGCGAGAGCGGAATCGACAAGCTCGATCGTGCCGCCGCCGGTATCCGTCGCCGCCGCGCCGGAGTTGATGCCGGAGGTGTATACGTCAATGCCCACGCCGCAGATCGTGCCGCCCTGCACGGCGTCGATGCCGTGGGCGTTCTCGTTTCCATAGCACTCCACGACCGTACCGGTCATGGTGATTTCGCCGCCGTAGGAGAAGACGCCGTTCGCGCCCTCGCCGGTGGTGACGATGAGATCGTCCGCAAGCGCAAGCTCCGCGCCCGTGCCCGCCAGCACCGCCGCCGCGGTGCCGTAGAAATTGGCGTCGGCAAAGTGCATGGTGGTGTTCGGGCTCTGCGCCTCCCGCCCGCTGGTGAAGATCACGCTGTCGGAAAGCGAGAGCGAGCCGCCCTCCGCGAATGCGGCGGTAAAGTCGTTTTCCTTCGATACGATGCGCTCGTCCGCATAGGCGGAGCTTCCCTCATCCTGCCAGATCGCCGCGTTTTGCCGGCTCAGCGCCGCGCTCTGCTCCCAGGTGAGCGACGCCGGGCCGGAGGCCCCGCCGGACGCCTCCCCGGAGGCGAGCGCTCCCGTTCCGAGCGTCAGGGTCAGCGCGGCCGCCGCCGCGCAGGCCAGCACCTGTTTCAATGCTTTCATAAGCTATCCCCTTTCTCCTGATACAATGACAGGAGGATAAATCGACTGTTTATCCTCCTGTATTGTCCTGTTTACGCCTTTGACGGCAGAATGATCTGGCTCGGGCAGGTCTGGATGATCTCGCCGTCGAGATTCTCCGCCCAGAGCGCCACATCGCAGAAGTGCTCGCCCTTGTCGTTCACGCCCTTGCCGGTGATGCACGCCTTGCCGATGACGGTATCGCCCTCGGAGCCGTGCCGCTCGCAGCCCCGGCCCTCATAGCCGGGCACCTTCAGGAACATATCCTCGTCGATCGGCCGGACGCGCAGCTCCTTGAAGAACGGGAACAGCCCCCAGCCGAAGCGGGACACGCGGCCGCGGTTTCCGACGAAGTTCGTCAGCGTCCGCACCGCCACGCGGGCGATGGTGTCGTTGTAGCTCACGCCGCGCATACCGGGGATGTTCCGGCCGGAGAAGTGCAGGGCCGTCTCATCGAGGAACGCGCCGTAGCGGTCGCGGAAGGTGGTCGCCCGCACCTGCGGGTCGAACAGCTCCTCCCGGGTGTAGATGCTCAGGTCGCCGATCGGATGCCAGTACATCATGTGCATATAGGTGATCGGGCCGTCCGAGCAGGTGACGGGCAGGAAGTCGCCGACGTTCACGTCCTCCCAGTACGGCGTGTCGTCGCCCATGATCTTCTCCTGCGCCCAGAGGGTGCGCATGTACTCGTAATCCTCGTCGGAGGTATAGCGGGCCTCGGGGAAGTATTTCGTCCACTCCGCCATGTTCTCGGAAAAGTCCATGGGCGGGGTGCCGTCGGTGTACTTGGAGTAGGCCTCCAGCACATTCCCCTTGCAAGTAAACAGGAGCTTGCCGTTCTGGTCGACGG
>CAJOFW010000226.1 GCA_905234005.1 uncultured Oscillospiraceae bacterium | reverse complement strand
TATCCCGAAAGAGGGGGGCGATGTTTTGACCAACCTGACCATTGCGCTGATCGGCGTCGTCGTGCTGCTGGTGCTGCTCATCATGGGCATGAACATCGGCATCTGCATGATGGCGGTGGGATTCTTCGGATACTGGTACGTCCGTGGGCTTGTACCGGCGCTGACGCTGTTCCGATCGATCCCGTTCACCCAGGCCACGACCTACTCCTTCACCGTCATACCATTGTTTATACTAATGGGCAATCTGGCGTTCCACTCGGGTATGTCGTCCGGCCTGTACAAATTCGCCAACCGCTTTCTTGGCGGCATGAGGGGCGGTCTGGCCGCGGCCACGGTGGCCGCCTGCGCGGGCTTCTCCGCGATCTGCGGCTCCACCGCCGCTACCGCCGCCACCATGGGCGTCGTGGCCCTCCCGGAGATGCGCGAGCATGGTTATGACGACAGCCTGTCCTGCGGCTCCATCGCGGCGGGCGGTACGCTGGGCATCCTCATACCGCCGAGCACGGGCTTCATCATCTTCGGCATCGTGTCCGGCGAATCCATCGGCGGCCTGTTTGCGGCGGGCATCGTCCCCGGCATCATCCTCGCCTGCTGCTACATCGCCGCGATTGCCATCGTGGTGCGTCTGCACCCCGAGCGCGCGCCCGGCAAGCTGCACTTCACCTTTAAGGAGAAGCTGGCCGCCATTCCCGGCGCTCTGCCCATTCTGGTGCTGTTTCTCGTCGTCATCGGGGGCATCTTCGCCGGCTGGTTCACCGCCAACGAGGCCGCCGCCATCGGCGCTGTGCTCGCGCTGGTCTACCTCATCGCCGTGGGCCGCTTCTCGTGGAAGGTTCTGGTCGACTGCCTGCGCGATACGGTGAAGACCTCCGGCATGATCTTCCTGATCCTGATCGGCGCGTATGTGTTCGGCGCGTTTCTGTCCATCACCCGCCTGCCGACGATCCTTGCGGAGTTCGTCAACGGTCTGGCCGTGAGCCGGTATTTGATTCTCGCGGTCATCATCGTGATCTACGCCGTCATGGGCTGCCTCATGGACTCTCTGGCCATGGTCATGCTGACCGTTCCCATTTTCTTCCCCATCATGATCGAGCTTGGCTTCAACGGCATCTGGTACGGCGTTCTGATGATCATGGTCATGGAGATGGGACTCATCACGCCGCCCGTGGGCATGAACGTCTACATAGTCGCGGGTGTGGCGAAGGATGTGCCGCTCCAAAAGATTTTCCGGGGCGTCGCGCCGATGGTGCTGGGTATGTGCGTCGCCATCATCATCCTGTGCGCCTTCCCGGAGGTGGCTCTGTGGCTGCCCCGGCTTCTGGGGTACTTGTGATCACCGGTCACGGCCCCTGCCGGACCGAAATAATAACAACGGAGGATACGAAAATGAAAAGAATCCTGGCACTGACGCTTGCGCTTGTGATGTGTCTTGCGCTCTTTACCGGCTGCGGCGGAGGCTCTCAGGCCGAGACCGCCCCTGCGGCGGAGCCTGCCGCTGACACTTCCGCGGCGGAGGAAGCCCCTGCGGCGGAGGCGGCCGCGACCGGCGGCTTCGACGTCGATCCCGACGGCCCGTCGTTTGACCTGATCGTCGTGAATCACGACGCCTCCACCTCCATGTGCGAGCTGTACATCGAGACACTCTGCAACCAGATCACCGAGGCCACCAACGGCCGCATCACGTTCACCTTCTATCCCGGCGGCTCCCTGCTCGGCGCCACCGAGACGATGGACGGCGTGAAGGATCGCTCCGCCGACATCTGCTGGTCCTGCACCTCGTTCTTCGGCGGCCGCTTCCCGGTCTCCGAGTTCATCAACCTCTGCGGCAACGGCATCACCAGCGCCCGTATGGGCTCCGATGTGTATCAGAGAATGTACGAGGAGATCCCCGAGGTTGCGGCGGAGCTGGGGGACTGGTACCCCATCGCCCTGCACTCCTGCTCCTACGGACCCATTTCCACCGTGGGCAAGAAGATCGAGACCGCTGACGACTTCAAGGGCCTGCAGATCCGCACCGCCGGCACCGTGGCCTCCAAGTACATCGAGGCCCTTGGCGCCACGCCGGTCAACTTCCCCACCTCCGAGGTCTATGAGCAGGTCAGCAAGAAGGTCATCGACGGCTTTACCAACGACTGGCACAACATCGACTGCTTCAAGCTCTATGAGCCGATCGACTTCTGCCTTGATCTTCCCGTCAGCTTTACATCCTGCTTCGTCATGATGAACAAGGATACCTACAACGAGCTGCCCGACGACCTGAAGGCCGTCATCGACCGGTTCGCCGCCGGTTACGCGGGCGACATGGCCGGCTATTGGTGGGACTCCTGCAATTACTGGGTCGCCGACAAAATGCGTGACAACGGCGTCGAGGTGTACGAGCCTTCGCCCGAGCTGAAGGAGTGGGCGCAGTCCGAGGAGATCGTGCAGCCCATCCATGAGTGGTACATCCAGTACCTGAACGACGCCGGTCTTGACGGCCAGGCAATCTACGACAAGTGCGTGGAGATCGTCGATGAGATTGCTCCCGCCCACGCCGGCGACTGGGACGCTGAATTCAACTATGCGGACTGGGACGCCGATCCCGCGACCTACGAGGGATAAGGCAGCCGATCATTTCATCGCGCCGGGCGCACTACGCGCCCGGCCCCGGAAAAAGGAAGGTGTAAGTTTGAAAAAAGCTGTACTGGGCGCGACCAACGCCATCAAGAAGCTTTGCTACTACGTCTGCTTTGTCAGTATGTTTCTTGTGGTATGTATGATGCTTCTGATGTTTGCGGACGCCATGATGGGCCTTTTCTTCAACAGCCGCATTCTGGGAACCTACGAGATCGTGCAGTGTATGCTGTGCGTTCTGGTATTCACCTCCTGGGCATACACGCAGACGGAGCACGGACACATCCATGTGGTCATGTTTGTGCGCATGATGCCGCAGAAGCTTCGCTTCTTCTGCTACAGTCTGACGTCGATCCTGTCCACGGGAACCATGGCCTTCGCCACCTACGCGCTCTTCGGCATTATCAAGAGCAAGATGGCGAGCGGCGAGTGCACCGGCACACTGCTGATCCCTTACTGGCCCTTCTATGTGATCGA
>CAJOFW010000225.1 GCA_905234005.1 uncultured Oscillospiraceae bacterium | reverse complement strand
GCCGTGGAGTTTGCCGTGGCGGCGGCGGCCCTCAAGCACTCCGTCGAGGGCGACTACAACATGGTCACCAAGGTGCAGTACGGCGCGGCCTGGTGGCTCAGCGACCACTGGCGCGGCATCCGGGCGCAGCTCGACGAGCTCATGGAGACCGGCCGCAGGGAATACTTTGTGTATTCCCGAGGCTTTTTGTGAAATATGCCGGAAAAGATGCAAGCAAGACGTGCGCCTCCTATTTGTGCGGTGTTGCCCTAGCGGAAACCGGCATGTACCCCGCGGATATGAAGACGCTGGGACAGCTCGTGGAGGACGTCTGCTACGGCAACGCCGAGCGCTTCTTCGCCGAACAGGCGGGGAAGTGATCAGCCGCCGGGAAATGACCGAAAAAGACGCAAGGCATACCGTTGTGATCCCGGCCAGCCGCACGGCGGAGGACATTTCTGCCGGACGGCCGGAGCGAACAACTGAAAGCGAGGAGATATATCTATGGCGAATGAATTCAAATGGGCGTTTATCGGCGCGGGGACATTGGGCGCGAAGGTGGCAAGGGAGATCACGGCCTCGAAGCGTCACCGGATCGTCTCGGTCTATGTCCGAAACGCGGAAAAGCGCGCCGCCTTTGCCGGCATCTACGGCGCCCTCCCTGCGGAAACGGCGGAGCAAGCCATCCGTGCGGAGGGCGTGGACGGCGTATACATCGTCACGCCCCACACCAGCCACTTCGAATACGCGAAGCTGGCGCTGGAGCTGGGAAAGCCCGTGCTGTGCGAAAAGCCGGTGAGCACGGACGCGCAGAAGGTGCGGAAGCTCATTGAGCTGAGCCGGGAAAAGGGCGTGTACTTCACCGAGGCCATGTGGACATGGTTCTCTCCGGTGGCCAACAAGGTCAGGGAGTGGTTCGACGCCGGGGAATACGGCGAGCTGCAGCAGTTTTCCATGACCTATCACATGAAATCCATCAACTACGCGCCCCGGGTATCCGACCCGGGGCTTGCCGGCGGCGCTCTGCTGGATGTGGGCATCTATCCCATCACCTACGCCTGCCGTCTGCTGGGAAAGCCGGAGCGGGTGACGTGCAGGGGGACGCTCCGCGGCGGCATCGACGTCGGCGAGGAGATCACCCTCGCCTTCCCCGGCGGAGAGCGGTGCTCCATCAGCACGTCCATTCTGGACTTCAAGGGGCTCGAGCGCATGAAGCTCATCGGCTCCAAGGCCAGGACCGATCTGCGCTTCTACCACAGCATCGACCGGGTGAAGCTGCGGCGGAAGCACGGCAGGAATGAGAGCTTTCGGGGCAAGGGCGGTATGCTCAACGAATTCGATCTGGTCGCAGGAGAGATCCGCGAGGGTCTGACGGAGAGCCGGTTCGTGCCCCACGCCGCCACGCTGGACGTCATGGAGGTCATGGACGAGTGCCGCCGTCAGATGGGGCTCGTCTATCCGTTTGAGGAAGAGGGATAAAAGACGCCTGACAAGCGCCTGATCAAGGCGCTTCTGCGCATGGTCAGGCCGCTCGCCGGGTTCATGCTGCCGGATGAGCCCACCAGCAATCTTGACCGCCTGAACGAGACCGTGATCCTGAAGGCGCTGAAGGAAGAAGCAGGGGGCAAAACCGTAGTGCCGGTATCCCATCGCAGATCCGCCGTCCGAATCGCCGATGAAATCCAAGCGCGCAAGCGCTACGCACCCCATCCTGAACAGCCGCCCAGCGAAGCGGCTGCCGAACAGTCACAAGAAATGCTGCGAAAACCCCTCCCGTGCAGGATCACCGCTCCCGCCACCGGGTGGGGCTTACGCCGTATTCGGCCTTGAACTGCTCGGAAAAATAACTCGGAGAACAGAACCGGAGCCGGTCGCTCACATCACGGATGTCCAAACTCGTGTCCTTCAGCAGCGCCTTTGCCCGCTCCAGCCGCTGGCGGCGGATGTAATCCTTCAGCCCGACGCCCATCTCCCGGCTGAATTTGCGGCTGAGATAGTATTCGGAATACTTCAGGCGTGCGGCGAGCTCCTTGAGCGTGAGCTTTTCCTCCAGGTGGAGGTTTATGTAATCGCAGCACTCCAGCACCGGCCGGGAGACACTCGCGGCCCGGGCCTTGTGCACGCGCTGGACGAAATCGTTCTGCATGGTGGTTGCGAGCTCCGCCAGCTCCGGCAGGGAGCGGCAGGCCTCCACGCTCTGAAAATAGTGGTCGGTCAGCGTCATGGAGATCTCCGGGCTGAGCCCGCCCTCTATGGCCGCCCGGGAGAACAGCACGATGCAGACGAGGACGGAGTTTTTCATCTGCCGCATCTCGTCGCCGTCGCTGAGCTTGCCGGGGCTGCCCGTTACGGCGAGGCGGCTGATTTGCTTCTGTATGTCGAGGTTGCCCTCCCGCACCATGCGGACCATCTCCTGTTCCATCTCATAGGTGCCGTGGACGTCGGTCTTCCGGCCGGGCTGGGCAGCACGGGGGGAAGACTCGCTCTCCTGGTAATGAAGATCGCTGACGTTCACCCGCTCCCCGGTGACGCAGTAGTGGAGCATGATGGTGTATTCAAACACGCGGCTGAGGCTGATCACCGGGAGGGAGCGGAGGAACCGCAGCACGTCCCGGCGCATGTCCGGGGACAGAGACAGCTCCCGAAGCCCGGATTCCATCGCCCGCTGGGAGAGATCATCCGTAAAAAAGGGGCCCAGAATGTGTACGCGGCGCAGCCCGTCGTCCAGCCGCTCCGGGACGGCGGACCACATCATGCCGAGCCTGTTTGTCATGATAATGGGCTTTGTGTGCTCGACGGCGTAGGTCAGAAGTACCTCCCGGGCGCCGCCCAGTGAAAACAGATTCCGCACCGTGAGCTCGTCCGGGCAGTTGCTGCGGATGAGCGTCATCTCCCGGTCATACGCCCACAGATAGAGGTTGTGACAGCACCCGATCAGCTCCTGAAACAGATCCAGCCGGTCTCGCAGCTCCATGCCTTACGCCTCCAAAAAAGGACGCAGGATCTCCCGATCCTCCGGCCGGCACCGAATCTCCGCCTCCAGCTCCGGCAGCCTCGCGGCCACGACGGACGCGAAAACGAATTGGGACAGCGTGGACTTGAGATTCAGATGATCGCCCTCGGCGGTGTCGAGATAGAAGGTCGGAAAAGTCGATGTTCTTTTTCAGCTTCATGAATTGATCCTCCCGTCGGTCTGTCCGTACTATACGGCATAATAATTGCGATAGCAATAACAAATTTGCGCAGTTTTCAAAAGAAGACAAGAAAACGGATATAAAAGCAAATTTGCGATACCGCCTTCCGGCGCACTTGTGGTAAGGTCGGAATAGATAAAAGGCGGTGACGCCGATCCGAGAACGGAACATTTGAAACCAAAAGAAGCGAGGAGGAACACCCATGGCAGGGAAAGAAAAACTGAACGAGCAGGGCGTGCCTTACGGCGCCCGGCAGCGTATGCCGCTGTGGTACGGCGCCGCCTGGTCCACGCGTGGTATCGCAAAGGCCATCAACGTGGTGCTGGTGGTCTACGTCACCTTCTACAGCACGGACCTTCTGGGTCTGAATCCCGCGATCATCGGCGGGATCCTG
>CAJOFW010000224.1 GCA_905234005.1 uncultured Oscillospiraceae bacterium | reverse complement strand
CTCTTCTGCCGCTTCGTCTGGCTTACCTGATGCGTAATCCGCGCCGCCTGTCAACACAGCCGGCGCGGTTTTTTCCCATCTCAAAGGGGTCCAGCTCCAGCGCCGCGCAAATCCACAGACGGCAAAGTCCAGCTCAAGGCCGCGAAGGAAGCCGAAATCCAAAACGCCGTCCAAAGCCTCCTCAATAGCGGCCATTCTCTGGACGATATTCTCTCGATGCTGAAATAAGAAGTCTCCCCCCTCCCGCTTTCCCTGGCGCCGGTCTATTCCGGCGGCAGTTTTTTATTGGCTGATTCTCTGCTGCCACTGCGCTGCTCTCAATCTTCGTTAAACACGAGGTGAAAGCGTCTGGGCAAGCATGACAGGCACCGGGGCGTCCGGGCAAGCTTACGAGCAGCGTAATAGACACAGGGGCAAACGTCCGAACAGACGTCAGGACAGACATACAGACGAGCCTCTCAATAAACACAGTAGGAGAGATTTGTGGAGAATTCCTTGCTGACGACCGTTTGCATGCAGGCCCTATATGACAGATTCTAACGCAATATGGTGATTTTGTCGATGCCGCCCTTTTATCGAGCGCTAACTTTTACGGGAGATTTTTGGGGGTATCGGAACAGTTACAAAAAGCATAAGAAACCGAGGAGGCTGTTTTCAGCCACCTCGGTTTCCTGTTTTTTCGGGGATTGTTTTGCAGCAGCCCTATGATATTATACGGAATCATGGTAATCACATCATCTGACTCGTTGGCGCTCTGGATCATATCCACATACACAAATCCCAGTGTGCTCAACATGCGGCTATATTAGACGCTTGCAAAAATGATGTTATAAAGCTGTCCGTCACGGTGACCTCGATGTGATACGCCGTCGGGTCGTACTCGACGCCCGGCGTCTGGCGGCCGTTATCCTCGCGCACGACGAAGTAGCGCGTGCCGGCCTCGGAGAACAGCAGGTCATCGAACCGGAACAGGCCGTTCCCGTCGTTGGTGACGCTGCGCAGCGCGGCGCTGCGGATGACGTAATCCGCGTCGCACTCGTACAGGCTGAAGCTGAATTCGCCGTCCATGAGCGCGCGGTTTACGAGCACCTTCTCGCCCGTGAGGGTGAGGCTTGCCATCGTCGGCGTATATGTATTGTCAAAGACGATCTCGCACGGCTCGCCCAGCTCGTCGGCGGCGAACCAGCTCGCGGCGAGGACGCCGCCCTCGTCCGTGACGGTCACGGTCACATAGAACCGCCTCGCGTCGTAGCTCACGCCCGGGATCGCGGCGTCGGCGCTCTCCTCGACGACGTAATGGTACACGCCGGTCTCGGTGAACGTCAGCTCGTCAAACGTCACCGCGCCGAACGCGTCGTTCACGGCGGCGAGGAACGTCTCCGGCCCGTCGTCGGTCGCGTAGTCCGCGCCGGTCTCGTACAGCAGGAAGCTGAACTCGCCCTCATGCAGGGCGCGGCCGGACAGACGCTTGGCGGCCGTGACCGTGACGGTCGCGTCCTCGGGATCGTAGACGTTGCGGAACACGGCGTGATAGACGTTCGTCGCGTCCTCGGGGATCGCGGGCAGGACGATCTCCTCCTCGGGGATCACTTCCTCCTCGGCGGTCACCTCGCCGGCTTCGGTGATCTCGACGAGCTCGAAATCCTCCGCCGTCTCCGGCTCGGTATATTCCTCTGTATACGTCTCGGGGACGTATTCCGGCTCGGTGTAGACGTCCTCGACGCCGACGTCCTCGATGAGGTCGTCATACGCGGAGGCCGTGACGGGCCGCGTCGCCATCTCCGAGACGCCGACGTCGGCGACGCTGCGCACGGCGTCGGCGCGGCGGACGCGGACGCTGTACAGCACGCCGTCAAGGGCGGGCGTATACGAACCGTCCACGTTCGTGATCTCGGCCTCGTTTGCCTCGGCGCGCTGGTCGGCGTCGTAGATGAAGGCGCTGATCGTGCCGTCGTAGTTGTCGAGCACGGCGATGTAAAGCTCGATCTCCGTGTCGTCGTAGGTCATGCCGGGCGCTTCGTCGTTTCGCTCGGAAAGGGTGTAATGATACACCTCGCCGACGCTGTCCGGCTCCATGATGAGGCGGATGGACGCCTCGCCGAGCGAATCGGTCGTCGCGGTCGCGGCGATTTCGCCGTCCTCGCCGCGCAGCTCGAACACGAACCCGGCGGGGGCGAGGCCCTGACCGCTGCGATCGTCGAGCGTCTTCTCGATCTCGATGAACACCTCCACGCTGCCCTCGGGCGCGTAGCGGTTTTCAAACGCGATGAGGACATGACCGCCGTCCACGGTCGTATTCTCGCTGGCGGTCTCGATCGACTGCACCTCGAGGGTGCCGTCCATGTCCGCGTCGCCGACGAGCACGTCGAAGCGGCTGACGCTCTCGTCATACGTCACGCCGCCGATCGTGCCCTCGACCTCGGTCACGCGGAAGGCATACGTCCCCGCCGCGTCGAACGGCACGGCGTTCACGAGGTCGCTGAAATCAAAGCGCAGCGAGTCCTCGTTCAGCGTGGTCTCGCCGGTCTCCTCGTCGGTATCGAACTGCGCGGTGATCGTGCGGTCGCCGAGGGGCGTCCATTCGTCGTCGGCGCGGTATTCGAGGCGGAAGGTATAGCTGTCGCCCTCCTGCCAGTCGCGGCCCACGAGGGTCTTCACGCCTTCGACGGTGATGCCGGGCGCGGCGGGGCCGGGGGTATAAACGTTCTCAAAGCATACGGTCGCGACGTCGGCGCGGGGGATCGTGACGGTCTGCGCGGAAAGCGGGGCGAAGCCGTCGCCGGGGTTCGGCTCGGCGACGGTGACGGTCGTGCCCTCGGGGATATCGGTCAGGGCGGCGGAGCCGTCGGGGCGGAGCGTGAGCGTCACGACGCCGTTTTCGTCGGCGGTGTACGCGCCGAAGGTATGGCCGGCGTTCGCCGCGCCGAGGTCGACGGTGAAGGTGAACGCGGTATGCTCGTTCTCGGGCACGGCGTAATCCGGCCCGAAGGGGTGTTCAAGCGTCTTGCGGATGACGAGACTGCCGTCCGTGGAAAGGCCGCTGACGAACCGGTTCTGCACCGGCTGTGTGCGCGTCACGACGAACGCGGCCGTGCCGCTGACGGCCATCGTCAGCAGCAGAACCAGC
>CAJOFW010000223.1 GCA_905234005.1 uncultured Oscillospiraceae bacterium | reverse complement strand
TGTTCAGCGTCGAGGACAGCATCCGGTTGGCGATCCGGGCGGCGAAGACCGCGCCGGTGAAGTTGCCGAGGATGCAGATGAAAAACGCGGCCATATCCGGCCAGCCGCCGATGTAGATGTGGCTGACGCAGCCGACGAGGGCGATGAACGCCATGATGAACACGCCGGTGCCGATGGCCTCCTTGATCTCGTAGCCGAGGATCGTCGTCAGGGCGAACAGCAGCATCTCGCCGCCGCCCGCGCCGGCAAACCCGGCGATGACGCCGATGCCCGCGCCGATGAACAGCGTCTCGATGATGATCTCCCGCCGGGACTGCTCGCCGAGCAGACGGCTCAGGCTCGTCTGCGGCAGAAGCAGGAATTTGAGTCCGAGCAGAGGCGTGACGATGACGGAGAGCGTGCCGAGAGCCTCGTGGGGGATCAGGTCGCCGAGCCAGCTTCCGACGAACGTGAACGCGAGCACGACGGCCATGAGGATGACCGCGTCCTTGATGCGGAGGTTGCCGTGGCGGCCGTAGCTGTACGCGGTCGCGGCGGAGGCGATCACATCCGACGCCATGGCGACGCCGACGGCCTGATAGGCGTCGAAGCCGCAGAGCGACACGAGCGCGGGGGTGACGACGACGGCGGCGGAGATGCCGCAGAAGCCGGTCAGTACGCCGGCGGCCAGGCCGGCGAGGATATAGATGACGATGTTGAACAGCATGACAAATTCATACTTTTTCTTGAAAGAAAAAGTATCAAAAAGAACTTTATATTCGCTCGAAAAGGCAGCAATTCCAAGGCTTTGCGCCTGGTAACGAAACGGAGCTTCTAATTTGAGAACAGTATCACTGTTTACGCATATGGTAGATGGCGCGAACGGTCTCGCTGGGCGAACCGTCCGGCTCACAGAGCACCAGCATGGGCAGGGCGGCAAGGCCCGGCTTTCCGCCGCGGCGGCCCGATATGAGCGCAAGGGACGGGGCGCTGTCGGCCTTGTGGCACACGAGCTGCAGGCGCTTCGGTTCGATGTCGGCCAGGCGCATGGCCGCGAATATGTCCGTCAGGTACTCGGGCCGGTGCACGACGCACAGCTCGCCGCCGCGTCGGAGGAAATAGGACGCGGCGCCCGAGAACTGGGCGGGGGAGAGGCTGCCGCTCCGGGCGGCGGCCCGTGCCGGATCGGGGGATTTCGGCCCGTTCGGGTAGTACGGGGGATTGCACACGACGAGGTCGTATTCCCCCGGCCGTCCCAGCTCGCGGTAGCTCCGCACGTCTGCGCAGAGCACGCCGCCGCGGATGTTGTTCGCGGCGAAGTTTTCGCGGCACATCCGCGCCGCCTCCTCGCGTATGTCGACGGCGGTGAAGGACGCCTCCGGGCACGTCTCGTGCAGCAGCACGCACAGAAGCCCGCCGCCGCAGCCGAGATCCATGCAGCGGCCGAATATGCTGCCGCCGGCAAAGTGGGACAGCAGCACGGAGTCGGTCGTGATCCGGAACGCCGGGTCGTCCGTATACATCGGCCCGTCGCGCCAAAGCTGTTTCATGACAGAATGATCCTTTCAGGGAGGGCGGCGCGTTTTGGTTTTTTCCTCGGGAATCGTCGGGAATAGCAGAACAGGCGGGAATAATATAAAACCAAAACAGCGCCAAAAACAGAAAGCCGATATGCTTTTCGGCATATCGGCCCCTGTTTCCGTTTTGACGGTCAGGCCTCGACGATGGCGCTCATGGGGCACTGCTCAGCGCAGGCGCCGCAGGAGAGGCAGGTGTCGGCGTCGATCACATACTGCCCATCTCCCTCGGAAATGGCCTCAGCGGGGCACTGATCGGCGCAGGAACCGCAGGAAATGCAGGCGTCGGTGATTTTGTAAGCCATGGTATTACCTCCTGTAAGCTCATAATGCTATAGGCTATAATAGCACAAAAAACGAAAAAAGCAAGAACAAATCGGCCCTTGGTATGGATTTGGTCGAAAAAGGCGGCTTTGCGTCATGCTTCCTCCGTCACGTCCGGCGTCGTCTCGTCCGCCTTTACGTCGGGCGCGGACCAGACCGGGGGCGGCGTCACCGTCCGGGCCGGACGGGGATGGCGTCGGCGTTGGCGGCGTACAAGCAGAACGACAACGACCGCGACGACCGCGATGAGCACGAGCCACAGCCAGCTGTACGCCAGCGCGATGAGGATGTCGCCCAGTCCGTCCACGAAGCTCTGCAGACCGGAACGGAACGCCGCGGACAGGCGGCTGCCGTATGTCACGGGCGGCTCCTCCTGGTATACGAGCACCTCGGACAGATACACGGTCACGGTGGAGTAGTCGACCTTCGCGTCGTAGCGGCGCAGCACGCCGCTCAGGCGGTCGATCGTCTCCTCCGTCTCGGAGATGGCGCTCTCGATGACGATGATGTCCTGCATATCCTTCGCCTCACGCAGAAGCTCCTGCAGGCGGGCAAGCTTTGTCCGCTGCGTCTCGAGGCGGCCGGCCGTGTCGTAATACGACTCGCTCACGTCCTCGGTGTACTCGCGGATGTTCAGCGCGTGGCAAAGCCCGCCGGCGGCGTCCATGAATGCGCGGTAGTTCTCCGCCGGGACGCGGATGGTGAAGCTTGCGCTGCGGCGGATCCCCGAGGCGTTGACGCTGCTCGATTCGTAGTAGCCACCGCAGGACGATGTCAGCGCGGCGAGGTCGGCGACGGCCTGGTCAAAGTCGGTGCTCTCCATGTCGATCGAGGCGGTGTAGATGATCTTCTGCACCGGCTCCGCCGTGTCGTCCGCCTCCGGCTCCGGCGCGGGCATGTCCGCGGAGAGGGGAGCGGCCGCGTAGGCGGCGGTGGTATCGGCGGCGTAGGCGGAATCATAGCCGTAAGCGGCGTCGTAGCCGTCGTAGTAGTATTCTTCGTCGTAGATGGATTCCTCGTAGGCGGGCGCGTAAGCCGCCTCCTTGTAGGCGACCCCGTAAGCGTCGGACGTCGACCCGGCGCTTCCGACGCTGCCGCAGCCGCACAGGACGCCCGCAAGCAGCGCGGCGGCGAGAATGATCGCAATGCTTCGTTTCATGGCAATGCCTCCCGTTTTTTCTATATGCCCCTTAGACGGGGGAAAATACCGAAAAGTTCCCGCGAAACGGAAGCTTCCGTTCCGGGGGAACTTTTCCATGGTTTTATCGACCGGGTTCG
>CAJOFW010000222.1 GCA_905234005.1 uncultured Oscillospiraceae bacterium | reverse complement strand
CCGGCGACGGCTGCGCGATCTCACAGGCGTCGGCGGATATGATGCTCGATCTGATCATCGGCCGCAGCGCCGAGGAGGCGAGACGGCTGTCCGAAATCTTCCTGCGCATGATAAAGGGAAAGATCACCCCCGAGGAGCTGGACGAGCTGGAGGAGGCCGGCGCTCTGGCCGACATCGCCCACATGCCGGCGCGTGTCAAATGCGCCGTGCTCGGCTGGCACACGATGGAGAATCTGCTCGACGAGTCGGCGCTGTGAGAGATGGCGGGTATTCGGCGATATGTACCCGATATCGACCCGGCATCGTCATGGCGTTCATATAAAAATCACGCGGCAAGGCGCTGTTGCCGCGTGATTCTTATTTTCCGGAACAAAAATGGCGCAAAACGCAAATCAGGGGTTGACAAGCCGGGGTGAAGCGCTTATAATAACCACAAACCTACCAGACAAGTATGTTTAATCTTTTCTCAAGGAGATAACAACCATGGCTTCCGATTATAAATTCGAGACCCTTCAGCTCCATGTCGGTCAGGAGCAGGCCGATCCCGTCACCGACGCCCGCGCCGTTCCCATTTACGCGACGACGTCGTATGTGTTCCACAACTCCGAGCACGCCGCGGCACGCTTCGGCCTGACCGACGCCGGCAACATCTACGGCCGTCTGACGAACTCCACACAGGATGTGCTCGAGAAGCGTGTGGCGGCGCTGGAGGGCGGCGTGGCGGCGCTGGCGCTGGCCTCCGGCGCGGCGGCGGTGACATACACCATCCAGGCGCTGGCGGGCGCCGGCGAGCACATCGTCGCCCAGAAGACCATCTACGGCGGCTCCTCGAACCTGCTGGCTCACACGCTGCCGCTGTACGGCATCACGACGACCTTTGTGGATGTGCACAACCTCGCCGAGGTCGAGGCGGCCATTCAGGAGAATACCAAGGCGATCTACATCGAGACGCTTGGAAACCCTCACTCCGACATCCCCGACATCGACGCAATCGCGGTCATCGCCCATAAGCACGGTCTGCCGCTCGTCATCGACAACACGTTCGGCACGCCGTACCTCATCCGTCCGATCGAGCACGGCGCGGACATCGTGATCCACTCCGCCACGAAGTTCCTCGGCGGCCACGGCACGACGCTTGGCGGCATCATCGTCGACTCCGGCAAATTCGACTGGGCGGCTTCGGGCAAATACGCGCCCATCGCCGCGCCGAACCCGAGCTATCACGGCGTATCCTTCGTCGCGGCGGCCGGCCCGGCGGCGTTTGTGACGTACATCCGGGCGATACTGCTGCGCGATACCGGCGCGACGATCAGCCCGTTCGCGGCGTTCCTGCTGCTGCAGGGCGTCGAGACGCTGTCCCTTCGCCTTGAGCGCCACGCGGAGAACACGAAGAAGGTCGTCGAGTACCTCGCGAACCACCCGCTGGTCGAGAAGGTCAACCACCCGTCGCTGCCGTCGCACCCCGATCACGCGCTGTATGAGCGGTATTTCCCGAACGGCGGCGCCTCGATCTTCACCTTCGACATCAGGGGCGGACAGAAGGAGGCTTTCGCGTTCATCGACAGCCTCAAGATCTTCTCCCTGCTCGCGAACGTCGCGGACGTGAAGAGCCTCGTCATTCACCCGGCGACGACGACCCACTCCCAGCTCAGCCCCGAGGAGCTGCTGGACGTCGGCATCAGGCCCAACACCATCCGCCTCTCCATCGGCACGGAGCACATCGACGACATCCTCGCCGACCTCGAAAACGGCTTCGCCGCCATCCGATAACAGCATTGTCTTTACGCATTTATCATAGTATAATCTTTGTATATCATCACGTATCTCAACGTATCTCAGGGAGGAACATACCATGAGCGCTATCTATACATCCGCTGACCAGCTTATAGGCAGAACGCCGCTTCTTGAGCTTGTCCACATCGAAAAAAACGACGGCCTGCAGGCAAAGATCGTCGCAAAGCTCGAGTATTTCAACCCCGCCGGCTCCGTCAAGGATCGCATCGCCAAGGCGATGATCGACGACGCGGAGGCAAAGGGCCTCCTGAAGCCCGGCTCCGTCATCATCGAGCCGACCTCCGGCAACACGGGCATCGGCCTCGCCTCCGTCGCGGCGGCGCGGGGCTACCGCATCATCATCGTCATGCCCGAGACGATGAGCGTCGAGCGACGCCAGCTCATGAAGGCATACGGCGCGGAGCTTGTCCTGACCGAGGGCGCGAAGGGCATGAAGGGCGCGATCGCGAAGGCCGACGAGCTCGCGGCGGAGATCCCGGGCAGCTTCATCCCCGGCCAGTTCGTGAACCCGGCGAACCCGGCGGTTCACAGGGCCACCACCGGCCCGGAAATCTGGGAGGACACCGACGGCAGGGTCGATATCTTCGTCGCCGGCGTGGGCACCGGCGGCACGATCACGGGCGTGGGCGAGTACCTCAAGGAGAAGAACCCCGCCGTGAAGATCGTCGCGGTCGAGCCGGCCGGCTCCCCGGTGCTCTCAAAGGGCACCGCCGGCGCGCACAAGATACAGGGCATCGGCGCGGGCTTTGTGCCCGACGTGCTGAACAACGGCGTGTACGACGAGGTCATCGCCGTGGAGAACGACGACGCCTTCGCCGCCGGCAAGCGTGTCGGCAAGGAGGAGGGCGTGCTCGTGGGCATCAGCTCCGGCGCTGCCGTATGGGCGGCGATCGAGCTTGCCAAACGGCCCGAGAACAGGGGCAAGACCATCGTGGCCCTCCTGCCCGACACCGGCGACCGCTACCTCTCCACCCCGCTGTTTGCGGACTGATACTTTTTCTTGAAAGAAAAAGTATCAAAAAGAACTTTATATTCGCCCGAAAAGGCAGCGTTTCCAACGCTTTGCGCCCGGTAACGAAACAATGCTATTACTTGGAGAACAGTATAAATAGTTACACTTTCTCCTGAAAAAACGGTATGAAAAACGCGTCCCCGATCCGTTACCGGATTGGGGACGCGCCGTTTTTTCGGTATGACCGTGGATGGAGAGATTACTCCTTCACCATGCAGCCGATGTTCTCGGGGATGATGAGCTTCGCGCCGGTCTTGGCCTGAACCTCCTCGGGGGTGACGCCGGGGGCAACCTCAAAGAGCTTGAGGCCCTCGGGCACCACGTGGAAGCAGCCCATCTCGGTGACGATGTAGTCGATGCAGTGATAGCCGGTGAGGGGCATCGAGGTC
>CAJOFW010000221.1:510-5797 GCA_905234005.1 uncultured Oscillospiraceae bacterium | reverse complement strand
CGAATACGAGAAAAGCGGCTGGGCCACGCAGAGCGAGGGACGCTGGGCCTTCACGCCGACGGGCTTTCTGCTCTCGAACATCCTCATCGGCGCCCTGCTCGAGGCGCAGGCCGCGTACCGGCTCTCCGCGAACCCGTGGATGGACGGCGCGGGCGAGGGCGTCGCCGCGTTCGAGCTTCCGAAGGACGGAACGATCCACTGAAGTAAATAATCGCGCAGCGATACACTGAAACAGCGCAGCAAAACCGGCGCAATCGAATTATCCATAGATTTCAGAGAGGGCACGCTTATGGCAACAGGCAGGCATATACAGAAAAAAGGCTCGGCCGGCGGCTCCGAATCCCGTTCGTCGTCGTACGCGGGATCGTCGCGCTCGTCACGCGGCGGCTCCCACACCGCGAAGGGCGTCAGGCAGTCCGCGAGCGTACCGGAGCGGACGAGGCGGGCCGAACCGGATGATCAGCGCTATTCCGGGCAGGCGTCATACGACGACCGGACGGCGTATGTCGAGCCCGCGGGCTACGACGAGCCGACCCGGAAATCCGGGCGCCGCCGCAGACGCCGTTCCGGCGGCGGGGGACTCGCGGCCGCCGTCATCATCCTGATTCTCATTCTCGGAGCGGCGGGCTTCGCGGTGTATTCGGTCATACACGTCTCCACGCTCGATACGATCTACCCGAACGTGTCCGTGAACGGCACGGACGTGAGCGGTCTCACACAGGCGCAGGCGGCGCAGAGGCTCGCGTCGGACGGCGCGGCCGACCCGTATGAAAACGCGTCCGTGACCGTGAACTTCCCGAAGGATCAGACGCTCGTCATCACGGCGGAGGAGCTGGGTCTCACAAGCGACGCGGAGGAGGCGGCGGCCCTCGCCTACGGCTACGGCCGCTCCGGCGACCAGCTCCGTGACGCTGTCACGTACTGGCAGACACGGATAAGCCCCGTGAATCTCCGCTGGAGCGCCAACGTCACGCTGGACGAGGCGGCGCTGACCGGCCTCGTGTCCGCCATGGCCGAGGCCGTCAATGAGACGGGCGTCGAGGCCGCCTACGAGGTCGGCGAGGACAGCATCACCGTCACGAAAGGCTCCGCGTCCGAGGCGATCGACGTCGAGGCCGTCTGCGCCCAGGTGCGGCAGGCGTTTCTGACAAAGCAGTTCGGCGAGATCGACGCCGTGTACGAGACGGCCGACGATGCCGCCGCGGCCGACGAAGCCGCTGTTCAGGCCGAGGGCGAGGCGTTTGTCCAGACGATGTACGACGAGGTCTACGTCGAGGCTGTCGCCGCCGGGACGGATCCGGACACCGGCGAGGAGATCGAGGCCGTCACCGGCGTGAGCTTTGACGTGGACGCGGCGATCCGCCTCTGGGTCGAGACCGAGCCGGGCGGGACGTTCGAGATCCCCCTCGTGTTCACCGAGCTGGAGGCGGCGGCCGAGGTGCCGGCGGAGGGGTATTTTGCCGATCTGCTCTCCGAGAAGAGCACCTCGCTGTCCGGCTCCACGTCCAACCGCATCACGAACATCACGCTCGCGGCGGAGGCCATGGACGGCACCGTCCTGAATCCGGGCGAGACATTCGACTACAACAACTGCCTCGGCGAGCGCACGGCGGCCCGGGGCTACAAGGAGGCCGGCGCGTATTCCGGCGGCAAACACGTCCAGGAGCTCGGCGGCGGCATCTGCCAGGGCAGCTCCACGCTGTACTACTGCGCGATCTGCGCAAACCTCAGCATCACCACCCGCTACTGCCACTACTTCACCGTCAGCTACCTGCCCCGCGGCATCGACGCGACGGTGAGCTGGGGCGGGCCGAATTTCCGCTTCACAAACAACCGGGCGTATCCCGTCCGCATCAACGCGTGGGTCTCGGACGGCAGCCTCACGGTGCAGATCTGGGGCACCGATACGGACGGCACCCACGTCGAGATCACAAGCGAAACGTGGGAGGACAGCACCTACTATTACGCCCAGACCTACCGCAACGTCTACGCGGCGGACGGGTCGCTCATCAGCTCCGCGAAGGAGGCGTACAGCTCCTACCACAAGTACGAGGCGGGCACGGTGACGCCCTCCGCCACGGTGACGACGGGAGGCCACCGCCGCCCCCGAGCCGACCGTTGCCCCCGCGCCGACCGAGGCGCCCGTCGATCCGGAGCCCGTACAGCCGGAGCCGGAGCCTGAACCGGAGACACAGCCGGAGCCGGAGCCGGAGACGCAGCCGGAGACTGTGCCCGAGACCAACCCGGAGCCTGCGGACACCCCCGCCCCGGCTCCCGAGTCTGAGACGGTCGAGGGCGACGCCGCCCCGGACGCGGCCTGAGAACCCACCACGAAGGAGAGAGGATATATGAGTAAAGGCACCTACTATATCACCACACCGATCTATTACCCCTCCGACAAGCTGCACATCGGCCACGCCTACTGCACCGTCGCGACGGACGTTCTTGCGCGTTACAAGCGCCTGTGCGGCTACGACGTGATGTTCCTGACCGGCACCGACGAGCACGGCCAGAAGATCGAGGAGAAGGCGAAGGAGGCCGGCGTCACGCCGCAGGAATTCGTCGACCGCATCGTCCTCGGCGAGAACGGACAGGGCGGCGTTCTGGGCCTGTGGCGGCTCATGAACATCTCAAACGACCGCTTCATCCGCACGACGGACGACTACCACGTCGCGTCCATCCAGCGCATCTTCAAGAAGATGTACGACAACGGCGACATCTACAAGGGCAGCTACGAGGGCCTGTACTGTACGCCGTGCGAGAGCTTCTGGACCGAGAGCCAGCTCGTCGACGGCAAGTGCCCCGACTGCGGCCGCGAGGTGCACCACGCCGAGGAGGAGGCGTATTTCTTCCGCCTGTCGAAGTACGCGAAGCCCGTCCGGGAGCTTCTCGAGAGCGGTGACTTTCTCGAGCCGGCGAGCCGTGTCAACGAGATGATCCACAACTTCATCGACCCCGGCCTCGAGGATCTCTGCGTCTCCCGCACGAGCTTCACCTGGGGTGTGCCGGTCGATTTCGATCCGGGCCACGTCGTCTACGTCTGGGTGGACGCGCTGTTCAACTACCTGACGGCGCTCGGCTACCAGAACGACAAATACGACGACGTCGAAAAATTCTGGCCCGCCGTGCACATCGTCGGCAAGGAGATCGTCCGCTTCCACTCGATCATCTGGCCGGCCATGCTCATGAGCGTGGGCATGCCGCTCCCGAAGAAGGTCTACGGCCACGGCTGGCTGCTGTTCGGCGGCGGCAAGATGTCGAAGTCGAAGGGCAACGTCGTCGACCCCTACCAGCTCTCCGAGCGCTACGGCGTGGACGCGCTGCGGTTTTTCCTGATGCGTGAGTTCCCGTTCGGCTCGGACGGCAGCTTCACGAACGAGGCGCTGATCAGCCGCATCAACGCCGATCTCGCGAACGACCTCGGAAACCTCGTATCCCGCACCGTGGCGATGGTGCGGAAGTATTTCCCCGAAGGCCGTCTGATCACCGAACGCGAGGCCGGGCCGGAGGACGACGCCCTGATCGACATGGTAAAATCCCTCCGCGGCGGCTACGAGAGGCAGATGGACGCCTACCAGACCCAGCAGGCGCTGGTCGACGTGTTCCGCGTCATCTCCCGCGCAAACAAATACATCGACGAGACGATGCCCTGGGCGCTCGCGAAGGACGAGAGCAAAAAGGCCCGCCTCGCGACGGTGATGTACAACCTCCTCGAGGCCATCCGCGTGACCGCGATCCTGCTCACGCCGTTCATCCCCGCGAGCTGCGAGAAGATCTTTGCCCAGATCGGCGCGGACGCGGCGGCGGTCACATGGGACGCGGCGGCGGCTTACGGCGTGCTCCCGGCGGACGTGCAGGTGCACCGCGGCGATACGCTGTTCCCCCGCATCGACATGGAGAAGGAGCTGGCCGCCCTCGAGGCGATGAACGCGCCCCCGGCCGAGCCGGAGCCGGAGCCTGAGACCGTCACGATCGACGAGTTTGCGAAGGTGAAGCTCACCGTCGTCAAGGTCAAGGCGTGCGAGAACGTCAAAAAGAGCGCGAAGCTTCTGCGGTTCACGCTGGACGACGGCAGCGGCACCGACCGCCAGATCCTGTCCGGCATCGCGAAATGGTACAAGCCCGAGGAGCTTGTGGGCAGGACGCTGCTCGCGTGCACCAATCTGCCCCCGCGCAAAATGATGGGCCTTGAGTCGAACGGCATGCTGCTGTCCGCCTGTGAGAACGACGAGGGCGATCCCCGCCTCATCATCCTCGAGGACACCCTCCCCGCCGGGTGGACGCTCTGCTGATACTTTTTCTTTCAAGAAAAAGTATCGGAAATCATAAATCCGCGCTGCCTCCCATATCCTTTACCAGAAAGGTTATGGGAGGCTGTATTTATGGCGTATGACGACAAGGCGCGGCCTGTATCCGTGCCGCACTGCCTGACGCTCGACGAGCGGCAGAAGCTCACTGTGTCCGGGGTGGAGGAGGTCGTGAGCTTCGACGAGGAGGAGATCACGGCGAGAACCGTCAAGGGCCTTCTCGTCGTCAGAGGCAGCGGCCTTCGCGTCGATCAGCTCGAGAAGTCCGCCGGACAGCTCGCCCTGTCAGGACTTGTTACGACGCTGCAATACGAGGAGACCGACCGGGGTGCGGGCTTCTGGTCGAGGCTGTTCCGCTGATGGAGCTGCCCGCGTCGGTACAGCTCAACGAGGCGGCGCTGTTTCTGCTGCTCGGCGCCGCCGCCGGGCTTCTCTACGATGTCCTCGGCGGTCTGCGTGACAGCGCCCGCGTCCCCGTCGCGCTCACGGACACGGCGTTCGGTCTGACGCTCGCGTTCGCGCTCTTCGCGTGCGGGATGGACTCATACGAGGGGCGGCTCAGATTGTATATGCTCCTGTGCGCGGCGGCGGGCTGGGGTCTGTGGTGCCGGGCGGCGTCGCCGGTGACCCGGCCCGCGTGGCGGTCGCTCTGGGCGCTGCTCCTGCGGCCTGTGAGGGCGGTCACGGGGGCGGTTTTGAATTTTTTTCACAAAAATCTGAAAAGGGTCTTCACAAAATGCCAAAATGGGTTTACAATAATGTCCACACGTTGGAGAACCGCACGCACGAAACGGAAAGGAGCGGGTGGACATGGGAATTCGAGGCGCAGGGTGGCTGACCGCCGTCGTTCTGGCGGGACTGATGGCCTACGGCTGCATCACACTGCTCAATATGAACAGCAAGGTGGCGGAGGCGACGAGGACGCAGACGCAGCTTCAGGCCCAGGTCGACGAGATGCAGGAGTCGAACGCGGCGCTGCG
>CAJOFW010000221.1:0-357 GCA_905234005.1 uncultured Oscillospiraceae bacterium | reverse complement strand
GGTTGTGCTAAATGCGGGCAAAATGCATGAATTTTCCCGGTTTGGTGTTGACTTTGCCGGGAATGAACAGTATACTATGCTTAGTCGGCTAAATCGAATAAAGCAAGAGGGACGGCTTGTGGAAGACACGGAACTGCTGAACCTGTTTACGGACATGACCCGCGTCCACACGGCCTACGTGGAGCGTCGGCTCCTGCACCTCGGACTGCACAACGGGCAGGGGGCCATCATCTCCGCTCTGGGCGCGTGCGGGCCGAGCAGTCAGAAGGAGCTTGCCGAGTACCGGCATGTCTCCGCCGCGACGGTCAGCGTCATGCTCAGACGCATGGAGAAAAACGGACTTGTCGTCCGGTCGTC
>CAJOFW010000220.1 GCA_905234005.1 uncultured Oscillospiraceae bacterium | reverse complement strand
GAGAAGGGGGGAATTGCCGCTTGGCAGAGCAATATACCGCATGGAAGGCCCTGATCACGTCCGGCGCGGCGGTCAGCGGCTGGCAGAAATTCTACGTCTACTTCTATCAGGCGTTCATCGAGGGCGACCGCTGGAAGCAGTACTTAAACGGCGTCGTATCGACGCTGTACGTCACGGCGCTGGCGCTGATCCTCGGCGTGATTCTCGGCATCCTCGTCGCCATCGTCCGCACGGCGCACGACCAGCAGCGGCCCGGGCACAGAAACCCGCTGCTGAGCGTCCTGAACGCGATCTTCAAGGTCTACATCACGGTCATCCGCGGCACGCCGATGATGGTGCAGCTTCTGATCATGGGCTTCGTCATCTTCTCGTCGAGCAAGAACTTCGCCCTCGTCGGCGCGCTCACGCTCGGCATCAACTCCGGCGCGTATCAGGCGGAGATCATACGCGGCGGTCTCATGGCCGTCGACGCCGGCCAGATGGAGGCCGGCCGCAGCCTCGGCATGACCTACGGCGACACGATGCGGTTCGTCGTCATCCCGCAGGCGGTCAAGGCGATACTGCCGGCCCTCGGCAACGAGTTCATCATCCTCCTGAAGGATACGTCGCTCATCAGCGTCATCGGCGGCAAGGAGCTTCTGTACGCCGCCCGCGCCATCGTCAGCCGCACGTATGAGGCGATGTATCCGTTCCTCGGCACGGCGGTCATCTACCTCGCGCTCGTCATGGTGTTCACCTGGCTGCTGGGCATCTTTGAAAGGAGGCTTCGTCAGAGTGATCGACGTTAAAAACCTCTCGAAATCCTTCGGCGACCACCTCGTGCTTGACGACATCTCCGAGCACATCTATCCCGGCGAGAAGGTTGTCATCATCGGGCCGTCCGGCTCCGGCAAGAGCACGTTTCTGCGCTGCCTGAACCTGCTCGAGATCCCCACCGCCGGCACGATCACGTTCGACGGGGCGGAGATCACCGACCCGAAGGCGAAAATCAACGAGCTGCGCCAGAAGATGGGCATGGTGTTCCAGCACTTCAACCTCTTCCCGAACATGACCGTCCGCAGAAACATCACCCTCGCCCCCGTCCGCACCGGCCTCATGAAGCAGGAGGAGGCGGACGAGACGGCCACGGCGCTTTTGCGCCGCGTCGGTCTCGAGGACAAGGCGGACGCCTACCCCGCGCAGATATCCGGCGGGCAGAAGCAGCGCATCGCCATCGTCCGCGCCCTCGCCATGCGGCCGAAGGTCATGCTGTTCGACGAGCCGACGAGCGCCCTCGACCCCGAAATGGTCGGCGAGGTGCTGGAGGTCATGCGCGAGCTGGCCGTGGACGGCATGACGATGGTCGTCGTCACGCACGAGATGGGCTTTGCCCGCGAGGTCGCAAACCGCGTCCTGTTCATGGACGGCGGCGTCATCCAGGAGTCCGGCACGCCGGAGGCGATCTTCTCAAACCCGCAGAACCCGCGCACGCAGTCGTTCCTGTCCAAGGTGCTGTGAGAGCGCAAACACATCCGCATACCGTTTCCCTGTCAACCCCAAAGGCCGCCGGAAGCTCCGGCGGCTTTTGCCGTGCTCGGACGGTTTGCGGCTTGATTCCGCCGCCGAATGCGGTATAATGGAAAAAAACACCCGGAGGGATGATTATGGGACTGTCCGTTGCGGTCAGCGTCTCCGCCGCGACCGTGTTCGCGCAGGGACTGCTGAGCTTTTTCTCGCCGTGCGTGCTGCCGCTGCTGCCGCTGTACCTCGGCTATCTGTCCGGCGGCGGGCCGGCGGACGAGACGCCGGGCCGGGCGCGGGCGCGCACGATGGTCAACACGCTGTTTTTCGTGCTCGGCGTCAGCGCCGCGTTCTTCCTGCTCGGGCTGGGGATGTCGGCCGTCGGCCGCTTTTTCGGCGCGTACGGTCAGTGGTTTGCCCGGATCGGCGGCGTCGTCGTGATCCTGCTCGGGCTGTACCAGCTCGGCGTGCTCCGCTCCGCCCGGCTCGAATCCGAGCGGCGCATTCCGCTGCGTCCTGAGAAGCTCACGATGTCGCCGTGGACGGCGCTCGTCATGGGCTTCGTGTTCAGCTTCGCCTGGACGCCCTGCGTCGGGCCGACGCTCTCGGGCGTGCTGATTCTCGCCGCCTCCGCCGCCTCCCGGGGGACGGGCTTTCTTCTGATCGGCGTGTATACGCTGGGGTTTGTGATCCCGTTTCTCGCCGTGGGGCTTTTCACGACGTCGCTTATGCGCCTGTTCCGGGAGCACGCCGGCGTCGTCCGATACACGCGTATCATCGGCGGCGCGCTGCTTGTCGTCATGGGCGTTCTGATGCTCACCGGGGCGATGAACAGCCTGTCGGGGGCGCTGTCCCGGCTGACGTCGGACACGGCGCAGACGCCCTCGGCGGCGGTCGTCGACGACGCCGCGGTCACGCCGGAGCCGACCCCCGCATCCACGCCCGAGCCGACGCCGGAGCCGGAGCCGGCGGACGAGGACGTATTCCCCGCTTACGCGTTCGAGATGACCGATCAGTACGGCGTGACGCACACGCTCGAGGACTACCGGGGCCGCGTGATCTTCCTGAATGTCTGGGCGACGTGGTGCCCGTACTGCGTGATGGAAATGCCGGACATCCAGTCGCTGTACGAGAAATACGGCGACAACGGCGACGTGGCGATCCTCGGCGCGGCGTTTCCGAACCTGAGCGGCGAGGGGGACGAGGCGTCCGTCGCGGCGTATCTTGCGGAGAACGGCTTCACGTATCCGACGCTCATGGACACGGAGGGCGCGTTTTTGCGATACTACGGGATATCCGCCTTCCCCACGACGTTCATGATCGACGCGGACGGCAACGTCTACGGCTACGTCGCCGGCATG
This sequence comes from uncultured Oscillospiraceae bacterium, assembly GCA_905234005.1. Taxonomy (GTDB): domain Bacteria; phylum Bacillota; class Clostridia; order Oscillospirales; family Oscillospiraceae; genus CAJOIG01. Next base: position 342 of record CAJOFW010000220.1, on the reverse strand, counting down.
ATCTCCCTCGATACGATGGAGGACATCATCCGGCAGACGCTCGAGGCGAGCGGCCTTCCCGTCCCGTGACCGCCGCCGGGGGACGGTTCCGTTTGTCAACGGACAAATTAACACAAATCCCCTTCCCGCGCTTTGCGCAATGTGACAACTTTGCGGCGTTTCCGGTGAAATGTGGTTGCAATCCAATCGGATATGCATTAGAATAAGGATTAGTGTCTTCACGACAAACCATCATGTAAAGGAGAATCATCCATGAAGAAATTCAGCAAGCTTCTCTCCCTCTTCGTCGCGCTCTGCATGATCCTGTCGCTCGGCGCTCTGGCGAGCGGCGAGGCGTCGGCG